>DWZY01000372.1 GCA_019117325.1 Candidatus Brevibacterium intestinigallinarum | reverse complement strand
GCGGTCGACGAGGCCGATGACCTGGCCGATGATCTGGGTTCGTCGATCGACGAGGCCGTCGACACCGCCCACGGCGTGCGCGACAGCGTCCATGACCTCGACGACGGCGCCACCCGGGTCGCGGACGGCGCGGGTCAGCTGGAGGACGGCCTCGCGGACCTCGTCGACGGCGGGGGTCAACTGGAGGATGGGGCTGATCGGCTGGCGGACGGCGCCGTGCAGCTGGATGACGGAGCCCAGCGGCTCGTCGACGGCGCGGGTGAACTGGACGACGGCCTCATCCAGCTGCACGACGGGAGCGTCCAGCTGCGGGACGGCTTGGGCGAGCTGGCGGATGGGCTGGCCTCCGGGGTCGAGCAGATCCCCACGTACGACAACGAGGACCGCGACGTGCGCAGCGACGTCGTCTCGCTGCCGGTCGACGGGGATCTCGACAAGATCAACGAGGTGAGCCACTACGGCGAGGGGCTCGCGCCGTTCTTCCTGTCGCTCGCCCTGTGGATCGGCGGCATGATCACGTACATGGTGATCAACGCGATCCCGCCACGGTCACTGGCGACTCCCGCGAGCTCCCGCCGGGTGGCATGGTCCGGCTTCGTGCCGGGGGCTGTGCTGGGCGTGGGGCAGGTCCTCCTGCTGTTCGGCGTCATCGCCGCACTGCTGGGATTCGACGCGGCGAAATGGCCCTCGACGATCGCCTACGGCATCCTCATCGCCGGCGTCTTCGCGGCGATACACCAGGTGTGCGTCGTGTGGCTGGGCGGAGTGGGACGCCTCGTCGCGCTCGTCCTCCTCATGATCCAGCTGGCGACCGCAGGGGGGACCTATCCGGTCGCCACGGCACCGGAGTTCCTCCAGTGGATCTCCCCGTTCATGCCCATGACGCACGCGGTCGCCGGCCTGCGGATGCTCATCTCGGGAGGGACGACGGGAATGCTCGCGGTGCACCTGGGCGCGCTGCTGCTGACCGGCGCGCTCGCGATGGGGGCGACGATCATCGGGTGCCGTCGCAAGCGCATGTACACCGTCGCGCGTCTGCACCCCAGCCTCCAGCTCGCGTGAGGAGGGTGCCCGGACGGAGCCGTCCCGGGCGGGACGGCTCCGTCCGGGACCGCGCGGTCACACCCGCGGGGTGAAGCGACCGTCCTGCGCCATCCAGCCGCCGTCCACCAGCAGGGAGTGGCCGGTCACGTAGGACGAGGCATCGGACGCCAGGAACAGCACGGGGCCGGCGATCTCGTGGAGCACGCCCCAGCGTCCCAGTGCGCCCTTCTGCGCGTACGCGTCCCACCACTCGCGGTCGGACTTGATCTGCTCCGTCAGCGGGGTCTCGAACGGTCCCGGCAGGATCGAGTTCACGCGCACGCCGGACCCGCCCAGCTCGCTGGCCAGCGTCTTCGTCAGCTGGACGACACCCGCCTTCGCCGCTGCGTACAGACCCTGGCCCGGCTCGATGACGAGCGCGCGGAAGCTGGCGAACGTGATGATCGAGCCGCGGCCCCGCTCCGCCATGCGGGCGCCGAACGCGCGCATGAGGCGGTACGTGCCCTTGAGGTTGATGTCGATGACGCGGTCGAACTCGTCGTCGGTCGTCTCCGCCATCTTCTTGCGCACGTTGAAGCCGGGGGTCATGACGAGGACCTCGGCGTCCGCGAACCGCTGGGCGACCTCCTCGACGTTCTCCGTGGACGTGATGTCGAGCTCGACGGCCTCGGCGGAGCCGCCGCGCTCCGCGATGATCTGCGCCGTCTCCTGCGCGCCTGCCGTGTTGAGGTCACCGCAGACGACGCGGGCGCCCGCGTCCGCCAGACCCACGGCCGTCGCGCGGCCCAGGCCGGAGGCGGAGCCGACGACGACCGCCGTGCGGCCGCTCAGGTCGAAGAGGGAGGAGATGTTCGGGAGATCGGACATGGTGCGCCTTTCACGAATGCGGTGTTCCCCCGATCATCGGGCATCGGCGGGCCCGCGCGTGCGACCGGTCCGCATGCCGGTCCGGGAGGTGGACCGCGCTGCGACCGCTGCCCGGCGCTCCCGCCTAGGATGGACGCATGACGGCCACGGTGGAGGACATCGCGCAGCGCGCGGGAGTCTCCCTGTCCACGGTCTCGCGGGTCCTCAACGGTCGCGGCTCCGTCGCGGCGGCGACCGCGGACCGCGTGCGCGCGGCCGTCCGGGAACTGGGCTATTCCCGCTCGACGCTGCTGGAGCCGGTGGTCCACCCGCTCGTCGCCGTCTGCGCGCCCGCCCGCCCCGAGCACTGGCAGCTGGACGTCCTCAACCGTGTCGACGTCGCCCTCCAGCGCCACGGCATCGTCACGGCGACCCCGTCGATCGGCGCAGACGTCACCGAGGTCGAGGCCGTCGTCGCCGCGGGCGCCTCCCTGGTGCTCTCACCCACCTTCACGCCGCTGGACCTGCCGGTGCCGGTCGTGCGGTTCGCGGAGGCGCAGCGGGACTCCGTGCGGGAGCCGTACGCCCGCGAGGTCATCGCCGCGCGCATCGACTTGGCCGGCGGCCTCACTCTGGCGTTCGACCACCTCCAGGCGATCGGCCATCGCAGGATCGGCCTCATCTGCAACGACTCCGGGGTGCTGGCCGATCAGCTGCGGAACCGCTTCCTCGCCGATCACCCCATGGCGCGGTTCCACGACGGGCTGGAGGACTGGATCGCACCCGTTCCCAAGTCCTTCGCCGGCGGGATCGACGCGGCGCTGCGGCTCAAGGACCGCACGTGCACCGCGGTCATCGTCCAGTCCGGACTGCAGCTCTACGGCGTCTTCCACGGCATCCGCCAGCGCGGACTCGCGGTCCCCAGGGACCTGTCCGCAGTGGGCCTCGGCGACTCCCTCACCGTCCGCTACACGGAGCCGTCTGCCACCGTCCTGGGCTTCGACACGAACGCGCTGGCGGAGTCGCTCGTCGCGGCCGCCCGCACGGTCCTGGGCCTGCCCGGTGACCAGCTGCAGGCCGTGCCGCCCACCTTCCGGCCCTCCCTCATCGCCCGGCGCTCGACGACGGCGGCGCACCGATGAGCCGCCCCACCCTGCGCCAGATCGCGGAGGCGGCCGACCTGTCTCCGTCGACCGTGTCCCGCGTACTGCGCGAGGTGCCCGGGACCTCGGAAGCGGCCCGGGCGGCCGTCGCGGCGGCCCTGCGCGGGCTGGGCGTCGAGCCCGCCGCAGACGCGACCGGCCGCGCGGACGGGCCGCTGCTCGTGGGGGTTGTGTCGAACCTGCTGGAGGACCCGGACATCGACCACTACGGCACGGTCGCGCTGGCGCTCAACCGCGAGATCTTCGCCCGCGGCCACATCGCCGTCTCCATCACCGCGGCCGAGGACCTCGACCCCGTCGAGGCCTGCGTGTCCCGCGGGATCGCCGGCGTCATCGTGCTGGGCGGTGCGGAGGCCGGCCGCCTCGCCCCGCGCCTGGCCGAGGCCGACATCCCCGTCGTGCGGATCTCCAACGCCCCGCATTCGGGCCTGCCCCAGTTCGTCCTGGACGCCTCGACCGGCATCGAGACCGCGGTGCGGCACCTGGTCCACATGGGACACCGGCGGATCGGGTTCGCGGTCATGCAGAACTCAGCCGCGGAGTCGCGCGCCCACGTCTTCCGCCAGGCCGTCTCCCAGATGCTGCACGTGCAGGCGACCCGGTCCGAGGCCCCGGTCGAGTTCGCCCGCGAGGGCCAGCACGCCGGCATCCACGCCGCCGAGGTCCTCCTCGCCCAGGGCATCACCGCCGCCATCACGACCTCGCCGGCCCTGGCGCTGGGCTTCTTCGAGGCGACCGCGCAGGCCCGCCTCCAGATGCCGCGCGACCTGTCGCTGCTGACGGTGGGCGACCTGCAGGACGCGGACGTGCTGAGCCCGCCCATGTCGCAGGTGACGTACGACTGGGTGAGGCTCGCGGAGTCAGCCGTCGCCGAGCTCACCCGCGTCGTCGACCAGCGCGCCGCCGGCGCCACCGAGGCCGCCGCCCACTACCGCGTGGTGCCCGAGCTGGTCCTGCGCGCCTCGATCCGGCCGGTCACCCGCCGCTGAGGACGGGGTGACCACGGCCTCGGTCGCACCGATCGCCCGGGACTCACCCGTCGCCGAAGCCGTGGTCCCGTTCGCGGGCGAGCCGGCCCAGGAGGTCCGCGACGGCCTCGGGGTCTGCGATGCGGTGCGGTGCGCACGTGGCCTGGTCGCCCACCTTGACGGCCAGTGTCACGAGGTCGGAGCGGCCGTTCAGGTGGGCGAACGCATCCTCGTCCGTCGTGTCATCGCCCAGGAAGAGGACCGCATCCGCGCGCGTCGCCGCGATCATGCGGGCCAGCCCGTCGCCCTTCGTCTCGAGGCGGACGGCGAACTCCGTCATCGCGTGTCCCGCGAAGCTGCGCATGTCGGCGAGGTCCGTGGCCAGCCGATCGAGCCGGGCGTGGAAGTACTCCGCGCGGTTCGCGCTCACACCGCGGGTGTGCGCGGTCCGGCCCAGCGGCTTGGGCTCGATCCGCAGCTCGCCGTGCCCCTCGGCCGGGGTGCCTGCCTGGATGTCGCGCAGGCCGGCGTCGAGCTCGTCGAGGAGGGCGGCCTCGGCGGCAGTGACCGGTGTGGACCAGCCGGTGGACCCGGCTGCGGCCGTGCTGTCCGGGTCCGCGGAGAGCGCGGAGAAGTCCGTCTCGAGGCCGTGGGATCCGATGAAGAGCGTGCCCGAGGGCGCGGCGGAGAGGCGGTGGAGCGCCTCCATGCTGCGCCCGGAGATGTAGCCGACCGGCGTGCGCGGCAGCGCTGCCAGGCGGTCGACGGCCTGCGCGGACCGGGGGAGGGGACGCGAGGCGTTCGGGTCATCCCGCAGCGGGGCGATGACCCCGTCGAAGTCGAGGGCGACCAGCAGGACGTGCGCGCTGGTGAGGGGAGCGAGGTCCAGATCGTTCGGGGCGACGACGGGCGGGTCGAGCAGTGCGGTCACGGGCGTGTCTCCGGGTCAGGTGTGTCTGAGGGCGTGTCTCTGGGTGTGAGGGCGAGGGGGGTCAGGCGGGGGAGTGTCAGGGTGCGGAGTCGCGGGGAGGCGTGTCCGGGGTGCGGGTGGGCACGGCGGTGACCGCGGGGGCGGCGCCGCGGCGGGCGGCGGCGATGCCGCGCAGGGTGCCCAGGAAGTCGGCGGACCAGCGGCCCACATCCTCCGTGTGCAGGCGGCGGCGCATCGCGCGCATCCGGCGCCGGCGCTCCTGCTGCGGCATGCGGACCGCCTGCAGGATGCTCGCCTTGAGTCCGGTGATGTCGTACGGGTTGACGGTGACCGCCTGTGTCAGCTGCTCCGCCGCGCCGGCGAACTCGCTGAGCACCAGGACGCCGTCGTCCTCCGTGCGGCACGCGACGTACTCCTTCGCGACGAGGTTCATCCCGTCGCGCAGAGCGGTCACGAGCATGACGTCCGCGGCCAGGTAGTACGCGGCCATCTCGTCGCGGGGGTACGAGTGGTGGAAGTAGTGGACCGCCTGGTGGTGCAGCGTCGAGTGCTCGCCGTTGATGCGACCCACCGCCTGCTCGACGTCGTCGCGCAGCTGCCGGTAGTGCTCGATCCGCTCGCGGCTGGGAGTGGCGATCTGGACGAGCGTCGCCTCGCCGGGAGAGATGCTGCCGTCATTGAGGAGCTCGCCGAAGGCCTTGATCCGATGCCGGATCCCCTTCGTGTAGTCCATGCGGTCGACGCCCAGCATGAGGACCTCTGGGTCGCCCAACTCCCGGCGGATCTCGCGGGCGCGGTCGATCGTCTCCTGCGACCGCGCGAGTGAGTCCAGCTGTGCCGTGTCGATGGAGATGGGGAATGCGCGGGCGTGCGCGACGTGGGATTCGCGCTCGCCGTCGGCGGTGGGCACGGAGATCGCGGTGTCCTTCGTCGACCGCTTGAGCGTGATGCGCACTGCTCGGCGGAAGTTCGCGGCGTCTGCGGGTCGCTGGAAGCCGATGAGGTCTGCGCCCAGCAGACCCTCGAGGATCTGCGCGCGCCACGGCAGCTGGGCGAAGATCTCCCAGCCCGGGAAGGGGATGTGGTTGAAGAATCCGATGGCCAGGTCGGGGCGGGCCTCGCGCAGGAGGGCCGGCACCAGCTGGAGCTGGTAGTCGTGCACCCACACGACGGCGCCGGGTGCGGCGATCTCTGCGGCCCGGCGCGCGAACCGCTCGTTCACCTCCACGTAGCTGTCCCACCAGGTCCGGTGGTAGGCCGGGTGGACGATGAGGTCGTGGTAGAGCGGCCAGAGCGTCGCATTGGAGAAGCCCTCGTAGTACCGCTCGAGCTCCTGGCCGCTGAGCGGGACGGGCACGAGGTGCATGTCCTCGAGGTCGAAGGGCTCGAACTCCTGGTCCGCGGCGCCGGCCCAGCCCACCCACGCACCGCGGGTGCTGCGCATGACGGGGGCGACGGCGGTGACGAGGCCACCGGGGGAGGCCTTCCACGTGGACGGGGAGGTCGAATCGTCCCGGTCGACCGGCAGTCGATTGGCGATGACGACGAAGTCGAATGTCGTCGCGTCGCTCCCGTGGGTGGTCATGGGTGGCACTCCTCCCTCCACCGATCGGTGGAGCTGCGCCGCCGCGCCGGCGGGCCGCACTGCGCGGACCGCCGTGCGGAGTCCCGATCCACCGGACGGGGCGTTCAGGTCTCTCGCCTAAGCTTAGCCGCGTGGAAACGGAGGAACTGGGCGGGTACCGCCTGATCGAGGAGCTGGGTGCCGGCGGCATGGGCGTCGTGTATCTGGGCGTCGACGGCGGCAACAGCCCCGTCGCGGTCAAGGTCCTCCACCCGCACATCTCCAGTGATGACACCGCCCGCAAGCGCCTGGCTCGCGAGACCCGGACCCTGCGGCGCATCAAGCATCCGCGGATCGCGGAGGTGCTGGACGCGGAGCTCGAATCCGACCGGCCGTTCATCGTGACGGAGTTCGTCGACGGCACGACCCTGTCCGCGGACGTGCGCGAGCACGGTCCGTTCCAGGAGGACGAGCTCGTCCACTTCGGCCATGCTCTGCTGGACGCCCTCAACGCCGTGCACGAGGCAGGGGTCATCCACCGCGACCTCAAGCCGGCCAACGTCATGATCATGGACGGCGAGCCGATGGTCATCGACTTCGGCATCGCGCAGGTCGCGGACGAGGTGAAGGTGACCGCGACCGGACTGGTCATGGGCACCCCCGGGTACCTGAGCCCGGAGATCGCCGACGGCAAGCCGTCCAGCGAGAAGACGGACTGGTGGGGCTGGGCCGCGACGATGGTGTTCGCGGCGACGGGCCGCAACCCGTTCGGCTCCGGTCCGCTCGAGGCCGTGCTGGGTCGCGTCGCGATGGGCAAGGCGGATCTGGAGGACGTTCCGCAGCGGTTCGTGCCGCTGCTGCGCGCGTGCCTGGAGCCCAAGCCCGAGCGCCGCCCCTCCGGCGCGATGATCCTGCAGGCCCTCGTCGACATCGAGTCCGGGCGTGTCCCGGAACTGGGCGGTGCCACGCGGACGCAGATCCCGCAGGCGAACGCGCACGCGGACGCGACGATGGTCTCGGGTTCCGGGGCCGCCGCGGGTGCGGGTCTGGCAGGCGCAGGCGCCGCCGCTGCTGCGAGCGGCGGGGGCGCGTACCCCGGGCAGCCGCGCGCGCACCACGGTCCGCCGCAGACCGCCGTCGGTCTTCCCGCTGTCGCACAGCAGGGCCAGGCCGGACCCTATGGCAGCGCGGGAGCCCCGGCGCAGCCGGATGCGCGCCACCAGGGTGCACCCGGCGGCCAGGGCTGGCAGTCGCAGCCGGCTGTGCAGCAGCGCTACTCGCAGCACGCTCCCCAGGGCCAGCACGGATCCCCGGGACCGGGGCACGCGGGGGCGGCCACGGCCTCGGCGCCGGGCTTCGCCCCGCAGGGGCAAGGGCAGCGGCCCTACGGGGCGCTCACGCTGGATGAGGCGCAGCGGCAGCGGAACGCGCAGCAGGGGATCCAGCCGTACGGCCAGCAGCCGGGCCCCGTGCAGAGCCACGGTCCGGGCAGCGCGGTGGCCGGATACTCGCCGTACTCCCCGCAGGGCGCGCGCGTGCCGACGGCGCCGTGGCTGCTGCTGGCCTTCAACGTCTTCGGCATCGTCTTCACCGCGCTGGGGCCCGTCCTCGTCGCCGTCGTCATGGTGCTGTGGCAGATCACGGCGCGCACGGCCGGCCGCCTGCACACCGCGCGGCGCCGACGGGTCGTCGAGTACGGACCGCAGGCGGCGGGCGCATGGTCCGCGGCGGCGCGTGCACCGGGCTCGGCGCTGGCCGCGACGCTCACGACGGTGCTGAGCCTGCTGCTGCCCACGGTCGCGGCACTGGCGGCCGCAGTCCTCGCGTGGCTCGACATCGTCGGCATCGTCCCGTCGGGGCGGAACGAGGAGTGGAGCCTGTGGGCGGCCGGGCTGGTCTTCGGCGTCGTCCTCTGGCTGGGACCTGGCTCGCACAACCTGAGGCTGGGGTCGCGGGTCCTCTTCACGCCGCTCACCCGGTCGCGCCGCACCGGGATGGTCGCGGCGATCGTGCTGGGCGCGCTCGCCCTCCTCGCGGTCACGACCGTGCTGGGAGGCGCGTCCGCCGTCTGGTGGCCGCTGCCGGAGAACCCGTTCGACTACCTGCCGGAGCCCGGCGCCTGATGCGGGCGGGGCGTGGGCCGCGTGCGGGGCACGCGGGCGCACTGGCTGAGAGCATGCTGAGCACGACGGTGCGAGGCGGCAGGATAGCGTTCACTCCAGAGATTCAAACGTCAACGACCACATCCACCAGACGACCCACGTGAGGGGCTATGGCGAAGAACTCGTCCGCTGATGACCGTCGTGCGAATGCACGGGAGAAGGCGCGGCAGATCGCAGCTGCGCAGGCGAAGAAGGAGAAGACCGCCAAGACGATCCTCTATACGGGGATCGCTGTTGTCGTCGTGGCCGTCATCGCGGTCGTCGGCACGCTCGTGTGGCAGTCGTCCCGGCCCGCGCCCGCGCCTGTCGGCATGGTGTCCGGCACGGTGGCGTTCGGCCCCGGCGAGGACGGCGGACTGCAGGCCGTCCAGCCGCAGGGCGAGGAGGACGGTGCGGACGTCTCCGGTCTGCCCACCGCCGCCGAGGCCGGAGCTGAGGACGGCGCCGCCGTCGTCAAGGTCTACCTGGACTTCCAGTGCCCGGGCTGCCAGGCGTTCGAGCAGACGAACGCGGAGACGCTCAACCGGCTGGCGGGCGAGGGATCAATCGTCCTCGAGTACGAGCCGGTCGCGATCCTGGACCGCTTCTCCAGCGGCAACGAGTACTCGACCCGCACGGCGAACATGGTCGCCTGCGTCGCGGACTCCGGCCAGCACGATGTGCTCCCGGACCTCTTCACGGCGCTGTTCGAGCAGCAGCCCGAGGAGGGCGCCGAGGGCCGCACCGATGAGGAGCTCATCGCGGTCGCCGAGGGCGCGGGTGTCGACCTCGACGCGGCCGTCACGGTCGACGATGACGAAGTCGCCACGGTGCGCGACTGCATCACCGCCCAAGGCTTCGACCGCTACGTCGAGCGCAGCACGCAGGACGCACTGGGCGACGAGGGCCTGCAGGGCACCCCGTACATCACCGTGAACGGCGACCCGTACCAGGGCGACTGGTCGAACCGCGAGGCGTTCGCGGCGGACCTCATCCGGCTGTCCGACCAGGGCTGATCGCGCCGGTGGTGCCGCGGCGCGGGAGCGATCCCGCGCCGCAGGCATCCCGCGCTCGGAGACATCTCACCGGGATGGCTCTGCGTGCCTGAAGACTTTTCCCCGTTGAGGTGTCCGTAGCGGCCCCATTTCGTGTTGATCTGGGGCGGCTGCGGACACCTCAGTGGTTGGTGGGGCATGGGCCTGCACCTCAGTGCCCCGCGGAGTCGCGGCTCCGGTGTGCGCAGAGCCTCGCGCGTGGCCTAGACTGGGGCGCCGTACGCCTCCTTAGCTCAGTTGGCCAGAGCATCTGTCTTGTAAACAGAGGGTCGCCGGTTCGAATCCGGCAGGGGGCTCCACTGGAAGAGGGCCCCTCGTCAGCAAGACTGCTGGCGAGGGGCCCTCTGCTGTCTCGCACGATCGCCGTCCGCCGCGCCGTCCGTCTGCCGCACAGGCAGCCTACTGCGCCCGCCGCACCGGCCGTCCGCTGCGCCCGCCGCCGGTCGCGGCCACCACCCACCCACCCACGTGTTCGGGTTGTCGATCCGCGACGGATCGGCGACAGTAGCGACCATGGGGGCAGAGGGCGGGCGAGAGCCGGAGCGGGAAGACACTTCCAGCTCCGCGGCCCTGGGCGTGCCCGGAACCCGCACGGTGCGCAGCCGCGTTCTCGTCATGATGCTCGCGTTCATGATCCTGGGGCTGGCCGCCGCGGGCACGGTCAGCTACGCCTCCC
>DWZY01000041.1 GCA_019117325.1 Candidatus Brevibacterium intestinigallinarum | reverse complement strand
GAACTCGGCGTCCTCGACGCCGATCCACACCTTCGACAGGTCGACGATGGCGGAGAGGATCTTGTCAACCAGCACGAGGACGATCGCGCCCACGGCGATCTGCCCCTTCGAGCGGGGGTTGCGGATGAGGGAGCCGGCGATGAAGACGGCGAGGAACATCTGGAGGTAGCCCTCGATCTCCGCGAGGCCGGAGAAGTCGCCCATGAGGAGGTCGGTGAAGACGATCTCGCCCAGCGGCGCACCCAGGGCGGCCCAGAACGGCGAGAAGAGCGCGGCGATCGTGAGCGGCACGAACACCATGTAGGACACGGAGATGTCGACAGGCCCGATCGAGGGGTCCGGGATGATCTCGAGGATGATGTTCGCCAGTCCGAACAGCGACATCGACAGGACGAAGATCATGAGCTTCTGCGACGTGGTGAGCTCGACGGAGCGGATGCCGTCGATGGCGCCGCGCAGGGTGCCGCGGCGCTCCTCGGCGGCCGGGGCCGGAGTCTGGGTGGTCATGGTGGCTCCTTCAGCAGGGTGGGGCGGAGAGGTGAGAGGTCTGGTCAGAGAGGTCTGGTCGGGACGTCAGGTGGTGGGAGGTCTGAGGTTCGGGTGGACGTCCGGAACGGTCAGTCAGGCAGTCGGGGACGGTCCGGACGCGAGCGCCAGGCGCTCCTCGAGGACGCCGATCACGTCGCCGGGTCCGTCGAGGACGTGGTCCGCCCAGCCCTGAGCGCGCGCCTCCTCGAGCGCATCGTCCGCGTCTTTGCCGCCGCGCAGCAGGCAGATCGTGCCGATGCCGGCGTCGCGGCCGCCGCGGCCGTCATTGAGGGCCTTGTCACCCACGTAGACGACGTCTGCGGGGTCGGCCTCCAGGCCGGACAGGGCCGCCTCGAACACGGCGACGCCGGGCTTCCGCACCCCCACCTCGTCGGAGTAGGCGCCGGGGCCCAGCAGGACGAGGATCCCGTAGTCGGCCAGCGTGGCGCGGACTCCGCGGCCGGAGATCGTGTTCGACACGATCCCCACGACGATGCCGTGCGCGTGCGCCCACCGGACCAGCTCGAGCGCGCCCTCCCGCGGGCTGGGCGTGCCCTTCGTCCGGTGCAGCAGGTAGGACAGCTCGGCGGCCTCGAGCCGCATCGCCGCGCGCACCGGATCCGGCAGATCCGCGCCCACGAGGTCACCCCACAGGACGGCTGGGTCCACCTCATCGAACTGGTGGGCGGGGTCGGTGAGGACGTCGCGGGAGCGCTTCCGCGCCCGGTGCCGGTCCCAGCCGGTGCGCATCGCGGCCTCGGCCGCCTCCTGCGTGATCGGGTGACCGCAGCGGGCCGCAAGGTCAACGAGTGCCCGACCCATGACGGCGTCGCGCTCCGGGTTTGCGACCGAGGTCGTCAGCACCCCTCCGTGGTCCAGCAGCAGGGCGAGCCGCCGAGGCCCCGGCCGGCTCCCGGCGTCCGTCCGGTCCGCAGGTCGAGCGGAGGACGACCCGGCGGCTGCGCCCTCGGTGCTGACGGACGCGGACTGTCCAGCGGCCTCGGCGTCGAGGAAACCGGTGGCGGCCTCCGTGGAGGGAGCCGCGGCCCCCTCGTCCGCGATGTGCCCGGACGTCCCCGCGGGGACGGTCCGGCGCAGCTCGTCGAGCAGGCCGGCGGGGGTGTCGAGGATGAGGTCGGGTGCCTCGGTGACGGGGAACGGCGGGTGATCGGTGCGGCGGTCGCGGGTGACGATGACGCGTCCGGTGCCGGCGCGGCGGCCGGCGACCACGTCGCGGTCGAGGGTGTCCCCCACGTACCAGGCGTGCTCCGGGGTGGTTCCCAGGGCCTCGGCGGCCAGGCGGATCATGCCCGGGTGGGGCTTCCGGATGCCGACCTCGTCGGAGTAGACCTGGACGCCGAAGAACTCGTCGAGGCCCAGCTCCTCGAGGATGCGGCGATGCGCGCCACCGGCGTGCGCGTTCGAGACGATGCCCAGGCCGATCCCCCGCGCACGGGCCTCAGCGAGCAGCTCCGGAATGCCGGGGCGCACGTGGTGGTCGGAGACGGCGCGGCTCTTCGCCGCGAGGATGCGGGCGGCGTCCAGGGCGAGCGCGCGGCGGACCGGGCGGGGCAGGTCGGACAGCAGGAAGTCCTCGACGATCTCGCCGGGCGACAGCTCCTGCGGCTCATGCCGGCGCGAGGAGGCGTTCTTCCACAGCGACAGGGCTGACCTGCCGGTGCGCAGCGAGGCCTCGACCTGTTCGCGCTCCAGGTCGTACCCGGCGCCCGCCGCCAGACGGAGGACGGTGTCAGCGAGAGTCTGGGCCCAGTCCTCCCGCGGCGTCGTCGAGACGACGACTCCCCCGAAGTCCAGCAGCAGCGCCCGCGGCTGGGGCAGCGGGGCGAGCGCGGTGCCGGCAGCCGGGACGGAGCGGGTGGCCTCGTGAGTCTGGGCGGCCTCGGGAGCAGGACCGGCCTCAGGAGTCCGGATGGCAGCGGCAGTCCGGGCGGCCTCGGCGGCGGGGTCCTGCATCACGGGAGGGGTCAGGGCGGAGTTCATGACTGCGACGCTACGGAGCCGGGCAGGGGCCCGGATGAACCGTCGGTGAACCCGCGGCCACCGCACGGCCACATCTTCTGCAGATCTGCAATCCGAGCCCGTGACGGCTTCGGACCAGTGCTAAGCAGGGGTCATGGGTGCACGATCGGGCCGGGCCACGCTGGCGGATGTGGCGGAGACGGCAGGGGTCTCGGCCTCGGCGGTGTCGATGGTCATGAACGGGCGGGCGGGGCTGAAGCCGGCGACTCGGCTGCGGATCCTCGCGGCCGCCCGCAGCGTGGGGTACCCGGTGCGGGCGCGGGCCGGACGGGGCGGCCCGGTGCTGGGAGTCCTGCCCACGGACCTGGGGAATCCGTACCACACGGACGTCATCACGGGGATCGAAGCGCATGCGGAGGCCTCGGGTGCGGCGGTGGTGATCGGCCACGGCCGGCGCGACAGCGCGCACCTGGAGCGTCAGCTCGACCGGATGCTGGGCTTCGGCGTCGACGGGATCATCGCGGTGACGACGTGGCTGCGGACGGCCGCACTCGAGGACGCAGCGACCGTGCTGCCGGTCGCGGTGATCGGGAGGATGCAGGATGCGGTGACCGGTGTCGACACGGTGCGCGGAGATGACGCGGCCGGAGCCGCGCAGGCGGTCCGCCACCTCGTGGAGCTGGGGCACACGCGGCTGGTGCACGTGACGATGTCGAACCGGCCCGGACCTGCTGCCCGGCGTGCGGGATTCCTGGCCGAGACCGCCCGTCTGGGACTGGAGGACCAGACGCGGGTCATCGGACCGGCGGCCGATTGGTCGATCATGGAGGAGCAGATCGACGCGCTCCTCGATCGGATCCGCTCCGGGCGCCCCACGGCACCCACCGCGGTGTTCGCCGCGAATGACATCGCGGCCGTGCGGATCATGCACCGGGCGGCCGCGCTGGGGGTGCGAGTGCCGGAGCAGCTGAGCGTGGTGGGCTACGACTCCTCGGCGGCGGCACTCATGATCCGGCCCCACCTCACGAGCGTGAATCAGCCGCGCGAGGAGATGGGCCGGCTGGCCGCCGGGATGATCCTCGAGCGGCTGGCCGGACGCACGCACGACGCGGATCTGGTCGTCCGGCCCGTCCTGCGCGAGCGCGAGTCGAGCGCGGTGAGCCCGGCGACGGTGAGCGCGGGGCCGGCCTCCTGAGCCCCAGGAGCGGCTGGGCCACCACCGCTGACCATCACGCGCGACATTCGGGTTCTCCCCCGCCCGGCCTGGGGTCTTCTGCAGTGTTCCGCGCCGTGCGGGTCCGTACCGTAGAGGGCATGAACTCCTTCTTCGACACCATCCGGAACATGGGCTTCCGTCGCGGCCCCCAGCGCATCATCGGCGGCATCAGCGGCGGACTCGCGCAGAACCTGGGCCTCAACGTGTGGCTGGTCCGCGTCCTCGTCCTCCTCTCCTTCCTGCTGCCCGTCCTGGGCCTGGGCGCCTACGCGATCGTGTGGGCACTGACCCCGTGGCACGACGGGTCGATCCCGCTGGAGCGTGCGCTGGGCGGCTCGAGCCGTCCCTGACGGGCACTGCGCCCGGGGTCGGCCCGGTGGCCTGCCCCGGCCGGGTCACCCCACCCGGCCGCTGGACCGGCCGGGTCACCTGACCGACAGGGTTCCCCCGGCGTAGTCTGCGGACTATGGCTCCCGCACCCGCGTCCTTCGACCGCGTCATCGTCGTCCACGGCTTCCGCGCCGCGCCGCAGAAGCACTGGTTCCCCTGGCTCGCGCAGACCCTGCCTGCCGCCGAGGTCGTCGCACTCCCCGACTCCGCCTCACCGAGCGAACCGGCGTGGGTGGGGACGGTCATGGAGGCGATCGGCACGCTGGATCACCGCACCGCCGTCGTCGCCCACAGCCTGGGCTGCGTCACGGCGGTGCGCGCCGTCGCCCGGCTGGCTGCGGAGCATGCACCGGGTTCGGATGCGCGCCTGGGCGCCTTTGTAGCCGTCTCACCCTTCGCGGATCCGCTGACGGTCACGGGCGACGAGGGCCTCGATGCATTCTCGGCGCACGGTCTGGCACCCTTCCTCGACGGAGTTGATCTGCCGGCCACGCGCCCGCACCTGGGTCGTGTGACGGTCATCCGGTCCGACGACGATCCCCTCGTCGTCCCGCAGCTATCCGACGCGTTCGCCCGCGGGCTCGACGCGCCCGTGCAGGTGGTGCCGGGCGCCAAGCACTTCATCGAGGCGCACGGGGTGACGCAGGTGCCTCAGGTCGTGAGTGCTCTGGAGGATCCCGCGGCGCCGACGACCTGACCCGTCGCCCGGGTCCGTCAATGTCGACGGAGACTCAGCCGTCGAAGGCTGCCTGCATGCAGCGCATCGCGGCGAGTGTCTTGGGCACCCCGATGTAGGGCATGAGGTGGACGAAGCACTCCGCGACGTCCTCGCGGCTCATCCCGGCGTTCTCCACGGCGGTGCGGATGTGTCCCGTCAGCTGCGGCTCCGTGCCGCCCATCGCCGCGAGTGCCGCCATGTTGAGCATCTGCCGGTCGCGCAGCTCCAGCCCGTCCCGCTGGTAGGTGCCGCCGAACACGGCTCCCACCACCCAGTCGGAGGCGCCGGGCGCGTACTGGTCCAGCTGGCGCTTCCAGGCGGCGGTGCCCGCCGGGTCCTGCGTCGCCTCGACGAACTCGTTGCCCTTGTCCATGCTCAGTTCCACAGATTCCTCCTCGCCAGACGGCCGACCGGGCCGCACACGATCCTGCGCCAGCCACGCTAGCAAGGGAGACCCCACCGTCATCGGCTGGGTCGCGGGTCACGGCGACGGCACAGCCCAGCTCGCCTCTCAGGCACTGACAACCGCGTCTCACGAAGATTCCGACGATCCGACCTCACAGAACGATGCGCTCACGCGTCTGCTGTGCGAGAGGATGAACACGACCCCGGAAGAGGTGAGGACGATGGACGGACTGCGGCACGCGCGGATCGACACGCAGCTGGGTGAGCTGGTCGTGGTCGCGGAGGGACCTGCGCTCACGGGTGTCTACTTCCCCGGCCACTGGCACCTCCCGGAACCGGACGCCTTCGGCGAGTCGGTCGAGGCGACGACGGATCCGGTGATCCATGTCCTCGCAGGCCAGCTGGAGGAGTACCTCGCTGGCGAGCGCCAGGCGTTCGAGATCCCGGTCCGCACGGACGGCTATGCCTTCTCTGAGCAGGTGTGGATGATGCTGCGGGAGATCCCCTACGGGGAGAGGACGACGTACGGCGCGCTCGCGGAGCGACTGGGCAACCGGCATCTGGCGCAGCGTGTCGGGCAG
>DWZY01000371.1 GCA_019117325.1 Candidatus Brevibacterium intestinigallinarum | reverse complement strand
GCCGGCCTCGCCGCCGCGCTCGCCCACTGTCGAACGACCCTCGCGGGCCGCTGCGTTCGCGATCCGCGCGGCCTTCTCCTTGCCGGCACCGTCCTCGCGCAGGGACTCGTACAGCTCTTCGTCCTTGATCTGCGGAGGCGTGCGGTCGTCCGTGCTTCCCGATCCATTCGTGTCAGCCATGGTTCGAGTGTGCGCTTGAACGGGGTCTCTGGACAAGGGTTTCGAGACTTCTGTATGCAGTCGCGTCAGCCCGTCGTCCCCACGACGTAGGCCGCCTGTCCGATGTGCTGGAGTGCGTCCGCGTAGACGCTGATGAGCCGCACTCCGCGGGTCACCGGCGGCTCCCACGATTCGTCGATGACCTCTGCGAGGTCTGCCTCCGTCAGGGTCCCGATGTAGTCGGCGGATTCGTCCGTGACCGCGGAGAGGTAGTTGCGCAGCACCTGCTTGTCGTCGACGACCACGGCACGGGCCTGCTCGTCTGTGTGGCCCAGCCCCAAATCGTCGGGGTCGAAGGGCAGTCCCATCCGATCCGCCCAGTCCTGAGTCCAGACCTGCTCCCGGCCCGACGCGTGGGCCACCTGCACGTCGTTCTCGCGCCCGGTGTGCCAGAGGAGCCAGGCGATCGAGTTCGGGTGACCCGCCGGGTGGGTGTTGAGATCGGCCGCGTCGATCGAGTCCCAGATGAGGTCGACCTCCTGCAGTGGTCGTCGTGCGAGGTCGGTCAGGAGTGCGCGTGAGTCCATGAGGCCAGTAGGCCGTCAGGGTGTCGGTTGGCCTCCATTGACATTGAGAGTCTCACCGATGACGTAACTCGATTCCGACGACGTGAGGAAGACGTATGCCGGTGCCAGCTCTGTCGGCTGTCCCGCCCGTCCCAGCGGAGTGTTCTTGCCGAAGTGCGGCAGCGCCTCCTTCGGCTGGCCGTCCGAGACCTGCAGCGGTGTCCAGATCGGTCCCGGCGCCACGGCGTTGACGCGGATGCCCCTGGGCGCAAGCTGCGTGGCGAGTCCTTTCGTGAAGTTGTTGATCGCCGCCTTCGTCGATGCGTAGTCGATGAGGTGAGCGGACGGTGAATAGGCCTGCACGGACGTCGAGTTCACGATCGTCGAACCCGGCTCCAGGTACTCGAGTGCGGCCTGGGAGACGCGGAACAGGGCATGGATGTTCGTTCGGAATGTGCTCTCCCACTGCTCGTCCGTGAGATCGGAGATGTCTTCGACCGCGACCTGTCGCCCAGCATTGTTGACCACGGCATCGAGGCCGCCCAGCTCCGCTGCTGCCTGCCGGACGACCTCACGGCAGTAGTCGCGGTCGGCGAGATCGCCCGGCAGGGCCACGGCTCTGCGCCCGGCGTCGCGGATGAGCGAGCAGACCCGCTGTGCATCCTCCTCCTCGGCGGGCAGGTAGGACAGCGCCACATCGGCCCCCTCGCGGGCGAACGCGATCGCCACCGCAGCACCGATGCCGGAGTCGGAGCCGGTGATGAGAGCTTTGCGATCCGTGAGCCTGCCGGTGCCTGTATAGCTGTCCTCGCCGCGATCCGTGCCGGGGATGAGACGGGCGTCGAGCCCAGGCTCCGGCTGATCCTGCTGCGGCGGCGTGATGTCGGGGAATCGGGTGACGGGGTTCTGGAAGGTCAGTTGGTCGCTCATCGTCGTCCTCCTGTGTCGTCGGTGACATGGGGCCTCCCCCCCCTCACGGTGAGAGTCTGCAGTCACCGGGGCACTTCACGGTAGTCCCTCCCGCCTCTCGCCGAAAGGTCTCTCCGTGCAGCGTGGGTTCCGCCGCCCCGATGTGCAGCGGTGTGTCCTGCTTCGTCTCCATGTCGCCGTCGTCATGGAGGAGCAGGTGAGCGGATGGGCGATCTCACAGGTGAGACTTCCGGCGAGACCGACCGGAACGGCCGCTATACTCACCCGGTCTGATACCGGCTGGCGTCGTGCCAGCGATCGAGAGGAACGACCGTGGCGATGAAGCCCTCTGCTGACGGCCCGCAGGCGACGGGTAACGCGACCGCCCAGGATGCGGTGATGGAGAAGAAGGTGATCGGGAAGGTCACCAAGCGTCTCATCCCCTTCATCGTGGCGATGTACTTCGTCAACTACCTGGACCGGACGAACATCGGCATCGCCGGGCCGGGCGGAATGAATGAGGAGCTGGCGCTCACCGCCACGCAGTTCGGCTTCGCCGCGGGTGTCTTCTTCTTCGGCTACCTGCTGCTGGAGGTGCCGTCCAACCTGGCCCTCAACAAGTTCGGCGCCCGCATCTGGCTGGCCCGCATCCTCATCAGCTGGGGTGCCCTGGCCTCGCTCATGGCGTTCGTCCCCAACGCGACGTGGCTCTACATCGTCCGCTTCCTGCTGGGTGTCGCGGAGGCCGGATTCTTCCCCGGCATCATCCTCTACCTCACCTTCTGGTTCCCTGCGACGTTCCGCGCGCGGGCGACGGCACTGTTCCTCATCGCGATCCCGCTGTCCAGCGTGATCGGAGCGCCGGTGTCCACGTGGCTGGTGCAGGTGGGCAACGACCTGTTCGCGAACTGGTCCGGCTGGCGCTTCATGCTCTTCGTCGAGGGCCTGCCTGCGATCATCCTGGGCGTCATGTGCATCTTCTACCTCACCGAGCGCCCCAAGGACGCGAAGTGGCTGGAGCCTGCGGAGCGCGACTGGCTGCAGAACCGCATGGACGCCGAGGCCGCCCAGACTGCCAGCACCACGACGACTCACTCTGTGCGCCACTCCCTGACCCAGCCGCGCGTGTGGGCGCTGGGCCTCGTGTACTTCGGTGCGGTGTACGGCCTGTACTCGCTCAGCTTCTTCCTGCCGACGATCATCGCCGGGTTCTCC
>DWZY01000370.1 GCA_019117325.1 Candidatus Brevibacterium intestinigallinarum | reverse complement strand
TTGCCGCCGATCCCGCCGCTCGTCACGACGACCGCGTCCGCCCGCAGCGAGAAGTCGCCCACGACCTCGCGCGAGCTCGCCACCCCGCGTCCTGCGGGGTCTTCCGCCAGCACCGCGCCCGAGGCCCCGGTCACCCGCCCGGCCTCCGTCACCAGGTCGGTCACCCGGTGCCGGAAGTGGACGCGCAGTCGCCCGGCTCGGATGTGCTCCTTCACCCGAGCGACGAACGGCGCGAGGACGCCGGGGCCGGTGCCCCAGGTGATGTGGAAGCGGGGGACCGAGTTCCCATGACCGTGCGCGGTGCCGTCTCCGCGCTCCGCCCATCCCACGATGGGGAAGAAGCGGACGCCCATCGAGTGGAGCCACTCCCGCTTGGGCCCAGCCGCGAACTCGAGGTACGCCTCCGCCCACTGGCGGGGGAGCGCGTCGTGATCCTCGAACTGCGCTGAACCCCACCAGTCACGGTGTGCCAGGTCCAGCGAATCGCGGATGCCCATGCGGCGCTGCTCCGGGGAGTCGACCAGGAACAGACCTCCGAAGCTCCAGTACGCCTGCCCGCCCAGGTTCGCCTCGGACTCCTGGTCGATGAGCGTGACCGTGGCACCGGCGTCGCAGGCCTCCGTGGCCGCGACCAGCCCCGAGAGACCGGCACCGATGACGAGCACGTCCGATGTTCCGGTCGCCGCTCCTCGTGCACCAGTCCCTCGTCCCTGCGGTCCCTGGGTGTTCGGCATGAGTGACCTCCGGTCGGTGAGGATGCGGCGAGCCCGCGACTGCGATCTGTGACGAGAGTAACAACCCGACCGCGTCGACCACCCGTCCTCGGGATTCGCCGCCTCCTCAGCCGGGCTGGCCCAGGCGCCAGTCCGCCGCATACCGACCGGCCTGACTCACCAGCTGCGCGTGCGTGCCGGTCTGGACGATGCGCCCGTGATCGAGGACGACGATCCCATCGACCCCGGTCAGCGTGTGCAGGCGGTGCGCGATGACGAGGACGGTCCGGTTCGCGGTGAGCTCCGTGAGTGCCTGCTGGACGAGGAACTCCGACTCCGGATCCGCGAAGGCCGTTGCCTCGTCGAGCACCAGCACCGGTGTGTCCGCGAGGATCGAGCTCGCGATGGTCAGCCGCTGCTTCTCACCGCCGGACAGCGCTGCGTCCGGCCCCAGCTGCGTGTCATACCCGTGGGGCAGGTGCATGATCCGGTCGTGGATGCGGGCGGCGCGGGCCGCATGCTCGACCTGCTCATCTGTCGCCTCCGGCACCGCGAGCGCGATGTTCTCTCTCACCGTCCCCTCGACCAGCTGGATCTGCTGGAACACGAACCCCACCTGCGCGTACAGCTCATCGGGCGTGAGGTCGCGCAGATCGCGCCCGCCCACACGGATCGCGCCCTCGACCACGTCGTGGAAGCGGGCGAGCAGGCTCGCCAGCGTCGACTTCCCCGACCCCGAGGGCCCCACCAGCGCCGTGATCGTTCCCGGCTCCAGCCGCAGCGTCACGTCCTGGATGACCGGCACACCGGGACGGTACGAGAAGCCCACCCCGTCGAACTCGACCGTACCGGACGACACGGATGCAGACACCGTGCCCGAGGCCGTGGCAGCATCCGCACTCCGCGTCCGCAGCGGCGGCTCGTCGAGGACCACCTGGAGGCGACGGGCCGCCAGCATCCCCTCCTGCAGGCCGGCCAGGCCGTAGCCGATCCCCAGCAGCCGGGCACCGAATGTCGTGCCCAGGAACAGGAACGGCAGCAGGGAGACGGGGTCCATGCCGCCGGTCGTCACGAGCAGGGTGCCGATGAGGCAGATGAGGGCCAGGAAGGTCGCCGGACGCGTCACCTGATCGATGAAGGTCCTCTGCCCGCCCAGGGGCCGCTGCCAGTCATCGAGGAATCGGATGTACTCGCTCAGGCGCGAGCGGAACGTCGAGGCCGCTCCGCCGCCGAACACCCGGATGACCGGCTGACCCTCGAGGTAGGCGCCCGCCTCGACGTTCATCCGCTCGACCCAGCCGGGGTGCTCCCCGGTCTTGGGACCGGACTGGAACACCATGACCATCATCCCGAAGACGTACGCGAGGACCGGCACGAAGAGCACCAGCGCCAGTCGCCAGTCGACGACGAACAGGTAGACGAGCACCGCCAGCGGTGCGACCGCCGCGGCGACCGCGTCCGCGACCGCATGGGTCACCAGGTAGTGCAGCGACAGCGTGTCGTCCTGGACCAGCTGCTTGACCCGGCCGGAGCCCTTCGCATCGAACCACCCCAGTGGCAGCCGCGACAGCGGGGTCAGCAGCCGCGTGCGCAGCGCGCCGGAGAAGCGCGCGTCGACCCAGTGGAGCCACAGCATGAGCACCGCGGTCAGCGCGATGCCCAGCGCCATGAGCCCGAGCGCCCAGATTCCCAGGGTCCACAGCTCGCCGGCGGGTGCGCCGGTCAGCAGGCGGCGGGACAGTTCGAGGAGGAGGACGTAGGGGACCAGCTCGAGGAGCGTGAGGAGGCCCTGCGCGATGCCCGCGGTGATGAAGACCGGCTTGAGCGGGCGCAGCAACCGGCCCGCCGCCTGCGCGCGCCACCGGCTCGCCGGTGGTGTCGAGGCGTCGGAGGAGGCCGAGGCCGGGTCTGGGGCCGAGGCCCGGGCCCCGGCCGCTTCCGTCGTGGGCGATGCGGATGGCTGGGCGGCTTCCGGCTTCGCCTTCGAGCGGTTCGAGCCGAAGGCCCGGCCGTAGTACCAGTAGGCCTGCGCGTGGGTCTCCGAGCGGGGGAAGCCGAACTCCTCCTTGAGGCGTTTGCGCAGGAGCTTGAGGGACCCGGATTCGGACGCGGTCCACACGTACCAGTCGGACCAGTCGCGGGCCTCGATCGCGGCGGCCAGTGTCGTCTCGTCGACGCGGGTGACCCATCGGATCGTGGCGCGCGGGTGGTGGGTGAGCGGGATGAGGCGGTCGTCCGGGTCGTGCTCCTCGAGGTACACCTCGGCGGGGACCTCCGCGGGCAGCTCGCTCAGGATCGCGTT
>DWZY01000369.1 GCA_019117325.1 Candidatus Brevibacterium intestinigallinarum | reverse complement strand
GGCGAGATCGCCCGGAGAGTCAGCCACGACGACGCGGCGCGCGCGACCGCACGCGTCGAGGGCACCGCACTCGACGTGACCGATCCGGAGTCTGTGGCCGCCCTCGCGGCCACGGCCCAGGCCCTCGGCGCGCGGTGGGGGACGCCGCTGCGCACGCTCGTGAACAACGCGGGTCTCGTCGAGGCGACCGAGGGCCCGCTCTGGGAGGCGGATGCGGACGACCTGGCCGGGGTCATCGACACGAACCTCACCGGCGTGGTGCGCGTCCTCCACGCCCTCGTGCCCGCGCTGCTCCGCACCGCGGAGCAGACGGGCGAGCCCGTGCGGATCATCGACCTCAACTCCGGCTCCGGCGCCCACGGGACACCCGCGCACGCGGTGTACGCGGCCTCGAAGGCGGGACTGTTCCGGATCGCGGAATCCCTCGTCGTCCACGGCCACGACCGGGGCCTGCGCGTCTTCGAGATGGCCCCAGGCGTCGTCGAGTCGGACATGACCCGCTCGATGCCGATGCACGACCATCGGACGGGTGCAGACTGGACCGATCCGCAGGAGGTGGCGGACCTCGCGGTCGGCCTCGCCTCGGGCCTGCTGGACGGATGGACCGGACGGTACGTCCGTGCCGGGGTCGACACACCGCAGTCACTGGCCGACGCCCAGCCGGCGCTGGTCAGCGGTGAGGCGGGCGAGGACTTCCGCCGACTCGCACTGCGCATGCACTAGTCTGGCCGCGCCCCCGCGCGCACCGCTACGGAGGAGAGGAGCCCCATGGACATCGTCTGGACGATCGTGCTGGGCCTCGCCAATGCACTCATCGTCGGCGTGCTGGTCCGACGGCTCATCTCCGTGGGCACGGGCGCGCTGCGGAACACCCTCGTCTCGATCGTCATGGGCCTGTCCATCTGGCCCGTGTCGCTCCAGGCGTTCGAGATGCTCCAGATCGTGCAGAGGGGCCCGCTGCCGTTCCTGGGAATGAGCTTCCCCGCGGCGATGGTCTTCCTCCTCCTCTTCGCGTGGTTCATCGCAATCCAGCTCTACGTCATGCTCGCGATCGAGCTGGTCCTGCCCTCCGGGTCCTTCTCGCAGGCCGCGCGCCGTGCCTCCCGCCTGCCCACCTGGTACCGGCGTGTGCGGCGGATCGGCGAGATCCAGAACCTCCTCATCCGCTACGGCCTGCGCCGCTACCTGCGGCCGCGGATCCCCACAAGCATCCGCGTGACGGTGTCCATGCGCGAGATCGCGCACACGACCGCGCAGGCGCTGGCGGCCGCGGGCGTCACCTTCGTGAAGCTCGGCCAGTTCGTCGCGACCCGCGCGGACATGATTCCGTCGGAGTTCGTCGAGGAGTTCTCCGCTCTCCAGTCCGAGGTGCCCCCGGTGCCGCTGTCCGAGGTGCGGCCGGTCATCGAGCGCACGTGGGGAGCACCCATCGAGGACGTGTGCGCGGAGTTCGACGACACACCGCTCGCGGCGGCCTCGGTCGCGCAGGTCCACCGCGCAGTCCTGCACACCGGCGAGGAGGTCGTCGTCAAGGTGCAGCGACCCAACCTGCGCCGGCAGGTGCGGGCCGACTCGGACATCCTCATGGTGCTCGCGGAGCGGTTCGAGCGCACCGCCTCGTGGGCCCGCGGCATCGGGCTGACCGGGATCGTCCGCGGCTTCCTCGACTCCCTGGCGGAGGAGCTGGACTACCGCGGCGAGATCCGCCAGACGCGCGCCCTGCGGGCTGACCTGGAGTCACGGCCCCGCTCGCTCGTGCGGATCCCGATGGTCCACGAGCAGCTGTCCGGCCGCGAGGTCATCGTCATGGAGCGCATGCCCGGCCGGCCGCTGTCCCGCGGGGAGGAGGTGCTGGGAGGACTCTCGACGCTCGCGCGCGCAGAGATGGCGGAGGCCCTCTTCGTCGTCGTCGCCCGGCAGATGCTGGAGGCCGGTGTCTTCCACGCGGACCTGCACGCCGGCAACATCATGGTCTCCGATGCCGCGCGGATCGGACTCATCGACTTCGGGGCGGTCGGCAGGCTCGACTCCCGCGATCGGCACGACGTCCTCCAACTCCTCCTCGCCTTCGAGCAGCAGAACTCCCTCGCTGCGACGAACGCGGTCATCGACCTCTTCGGCATGCAGCCGGGCATCGACCTGCGGCACGTGCAGCGCGAGGTCGGCCAGATCATGCTCAAGTACGACGGCGGCGTCTCGTCAGCGGCCGCGGGGTCCGACGGGGGAGCGGCCTCGGGATTCTTCAGCGAGCTGCTCACGTTCATCCTCGACAACGGCTTCACGATGCCTGCCGCCGTCGCGCAGGCGTTCCGCGCGATCACGACGCTCGAGGACAGTCTGCGCCGGCTCGATCCCTCCGCGGACCTCCTGGGGATGGTGCGGGCGCACGGCCGGGGGCTGCTCGCGGAGTCCCGCAGCCTCCGGGATGCGCTGCGCAGATCGCTGCTGTATGCGAACGCGACCGGTCCGGTCGTCGCGAACTTCCCCGTCGAGCTGTCGCGCGTCGTCAAGCACCTCCAGGACGGGACGCTCGACATCGGCACCAGCGGGCTCAACATCGATCTCATCCGCACTCTCGTGCGCACCGTCGTCGACCAGCTCGTCCAGGTCGTCCTCGCGACGGCACTCGTGCTGGCCGGGGTCATCATGATGGCGTTCGACTTCGGCCCGCCGCTGGCCCACGGGCTCACGATCTTCACGTACTTCGGAGCCTGGGTGCTGCTGGGCGGCATGATCCTGGCCGCCATCGTCCTGGCACCGGCGCTGCGCGACCGTCGGGCCGACGCCCTCGTCGCCCTCGAGTAGGGCTGCTGCTCGCACGCGGGCATCCCTGTCCCGGTGCGCGCGGTCCGCGCTGGCCCGCGTCTCCGGACGACACTCGCCCCTGTCGTTCTTGGGAACGACAGGGGCGAGCGGGTCTCCCGCGCAGTGCCGCGGAAGGCGAGGATCAGAAGGCGGGCAGGACTGCCCCGTCCGTCCAGTTCTCCTCGATGTACTGCTTGACCTCGTCGGAGTGGAGCAGCTCGTCGAGCGCGACGATCGCCTCGTTCGACTCGTCGCCGGCACGCACCGCGAGGAAGTTCGCGTAGGGGTTCCCCTCGCCGTCCTCCACGAGGATGCCGTCCTCGGTGGGGGACAGGCCCGCCTCGAGCGCGTTGTTGCCGTTGATGACGGACGCGTCGACATCCGCCAGCGTGCGGGCCAGCTGCGCGGCATCGGCCTCGACGAACTCGAGGTTCTTCGGGTTGTCCGCGACGTCGTGGATCGTGGCGGTCACCGCGTCAGCGCCGTCGGACAGGCCGATGACGCCCGCCTGCGCCAGCAGGTCGAGCGCGCGGCCCTGGTTCGACGGATCGTTGTTGATGCCGATCGTCGCGCCGTCCGGCAGGTCGTCGACGCTGTCGATCGACTCCGAGTAGAGCGCGAAGGGCTCGATGTGGACGCCCTCGAAGTGGGCGAGGTCGTAGCCCTGTCCCTCGACCTCCGACTCGTAGTACGGGAGGTGCTGGAAGTAGTTCGCGTCCAGGTCGCCGTCGACCAGTGCCTTGTTGGGCGCGGTGTAGTCGGTGAATTCCTTGATCTCGAGGTCGAGCCCGGCGTCGGATGCGAGGTTCTCGTCGACGAAGCGGAGGATGTCGCCGTGCGGCACGGGGGAGACGCCCACCGTGAGCGTCGTGACGCCGTCCGACTCGGAGCCGACCGTCTGCTCATCTCCGCCGCCGGCGCCGCAGGCCGAGAGAGTGAGGAGGCCCGCGGCGACCGCAGCGGCGAGGGTGAGGGGTGTGCGCATGATTCTCCTTGTGGTGGTGAGGTGCGGACCGGTGGGGTCCGCGGAGCGAGTGGTCATCGACGGTGGTCGACGGAGCGGGCGAGCAGGTCGCCCAGCAGCTGGATGAGCGCGACGCAGGCGACGAGCAGGACGATGCAGGCGATCATCGTGTCCGTCTGGTAGCGCTGGTAGCCGTAGGAGATCGCCAGGGCGCCCAGACCGCCACCGCCCACGGCGCCGGCCATCGCGGTGTAGCCGACGAGGGCGACGGACGTGACTGTCGCACCGGACACCAGCCCTGGAAGTGCCTCCGGGACGAGCACCTGCCGGATGAGCTGCCAGCGGCTGGCGCCCATCATCTGGACGGCCTCGATCTTGCCCGCGGAGACCTCCCGGAGGGCCGCCTCGACGAGTCGCGCGTAGAACGGGATCGCGCTGATGGTCAGCGAGACGACCGCGGCCTGCCAGCCCAGTGCGGAGTCCGTGATGAAGCGGGCGAACGGGATGAGGGCGATCATGAGGATGATGAAGGGGATCGATCGGCCCAGGTCGACGAGGGCGGAGACGATCCGGTAGACGACGGTGTTCGCCGCCAGCGAGTCCTTCGCCGTCATGAAGAGCCAGATCCCCAGCGGCAGTCCCGCGATGATCGCGAAGAGCGTCGCGAAGAGCGTCATGAGCAGGGTGTCGCCCAGCGCCGGCCAGAGCTCGATGCGGATGGCGGGGTTCTCCAGCCACGTGGACCTCTGCGCGGTCATGCGGCCTCCTCGACGTGGATCCCGCCGGCGCGGAGCGCGGCACTGAGGGCGTCCCGGGCGTCCTGGTCGTCGCACACCAGGCGCAGACGGCCCACGGGTGCGCCGTCGATGGTCTCGAGCGTGCCGGACTCCACTTCGGCCGTGGGGGCGCCCGCCTGCTGGGCCAGGGCGAACACCTCGGCCAGCGAGGTGCCCGCGAGGGTCACCTCCAGCGCGCGGTCGCCCAGGTCGCCGGTGACCGGCGGGAGCGGGACGAGGTCCTTGGCCAGGGGAGTCCCCGGCGAGGAGAGGATCTGCTGCAGGGAGCCCGTCTGCGTGACGGCGCCGTTCTCCAGCAGCGTCGCGGAGTCGCAGATCTCGCGGACCACGGACATCTCGTGGGTGATGATGAGGACGGTGATGCCCAGCCGGTCGCGCAGCGAGCGGATGAGGGACAGGATCTGACCGGTCGTCTGCGTGTCGAGCGCGCTGGTGGGCTCGTCGCACAGGAGGATCTTGGGCTCGGTCGCGAGCGCCCGCGCGATGCCCACGCGCTGTTGCTGACCGCCGGACAGCTGCGCCGGATGGTTGCCGGCGCGGTCGGAGAGGCCCACCAGGTCGAGCAGCTCGAGAGCGCGCGCCCGTCGAGCGGCCCGCGGCACGCCGGCGACCTGGAGCGGATGCTCGACATTCGCGAGCGCGGTGCGGGAGTCCAGCAGGTTCGCGTGCTGGAAGACCATGCCGATCGTGCGCCGCGACTCGCGCAGGCGGGCGCCTCTCAGCTGCGTGATGTCGATGTCGTCGATGAGAGCGCTGCCGGCGGTGACGGGCTCGAGGCCCGTGAGGCAGCGGATGAGTGTCGACTTGCCGGCGCCGGAGCGGCCCACGATGCCGTGGATCTCGCCGGCGGCGACGGACAGCGAGATGCCGTCGAGCGCGGTGGTGCCGGCGAACTCCTTCCGGAGGTCTTTCAGTTCGATCACGGGGTGTCCTCGAGGTGGATGCGGAGCCGGGATCGCCGGCGGACGTCCATAGTGTGGACGGGGCGCGCGGGGGGAAGGACTTGTTGCGTCATATTTCGCAACACACCACATGACGATGCGCCCCCTCGCCAGGAGGCGAGGGGGCGCGAACGCGTCAGTCAGCGGGTCAAACGGTGAGGACGACCTTGCCGGTCGTGGCCCGTCCCTCGAGGGCCCGGTGCGCCTCGGCGGCCTCGGCGAGGGGGAACGAGCGCCCCACGCGGAAGTCGAGCCATCCGTTCTCCAGGCCGTCGAACAGCATGGCGGAGCGCTCGGCGAGCTCCTCCGGCGTGCGGACGAACCAGGCCAGCGAGGGGCGCGACAGGAAGATCCCGCCCGCGCTGTTGAGCCGCTGGATGTCGAACGGCGGGACCTGACCCGATGCGCCGCCGAAGAGGACGAGGGAGCCGCGGACGGCGGTCGCGCTCAGCGAGGCGTCGAAGGTGTCCTTCCCGACCCCGTCGTACGCGACGTCGACGCCCCGTCCGTCGGTGAGGTCGCGGACGGTCTGCGCGACGTCGACGCCGTCGCCGTAGAGGAAGACCTCGTCCGCCCCTGCGGCGCGGGCGAGCTCCGCCTTCTCCTCGGTCGACACGGTGCCGATGACGCGTCCGCCCAGGCGCGTGATGAGCTGGGTGAGGAGCAGACCCACGCCGCCCGCAGCCGCGTGCACGAGTGCGGTCTGCCCGGCCTCGACACGATGCGATCCGGTCACGAGGTACTGGGCGGTCAGGCCCTGCAGCGGCAGGGCGGCCGCCGTCTCGAAGTCCACGCCCTCCGGCACGCTCATCGCCATGTCCGCGCGGACGATGGCCCGGGTCGCGTACGAGCCCGGTGCGTCGTGCCAGGCGACGCGATCGCCGACGCTCCAGCGGGTGACACCTTCGCCCACCGCGGCGACCACACCGGATCCCTCCGAGCCCACCGTGTGCGGGTAGTCCATGGGATACACGCCGGCGCGGCGGTACGTGTCGATGAAGTTGATGCCCGCTGCGCGGACGTCGACGAGGATCTCGCCCGGCCCCGGATCCGCGATGTCGAGGGGGCCGTACTCCAGGACCTCGGGTCCTCCGGCCCGCAGGGCCCGCACGCCGAATGCCTCCACCATGATGCTCCTCTTTCCCGCGCTGACGGCGCTGGATCGGGTCTACGCTGACACCATGAGATTAGCGCGGACGCGCCGCGCGCTTCGAGGACTGCCCGGCAGTCGGACGGGTGGCCGCACCGCCCCGCGTGATGTATGATTATTCGCATGAGTGAATACACTGTGGCCGTCTCCGGGGCCACCGGCTATGCGGGCGGTGAGGTGCTCCGCCTGCTGGCCGGCCACCCGCACCTGCGCGTCACGACTGTGGCGGGCCATTCGACCGTGGGGGACCGGCTGGGCGACCACCAGCCCCACCTGGCCGCGTTCGCGGACCTCACGATCGTGCCGTCGACCGCCCAGGAGCTGGCGGGCCACGACATCGTCGTCCTCGCCCTCCCGCACGGCGCCTCCGGCGCGATCGCGGCAGAGCTGGAGTCGACGAGTCCCGGCACACTCATCCTCGACCTCGCCGCTGACCACCGCCTGAGCGACGCCGCCGCGTGGCGCGAGTTCTACGGCAGCGAGCACCAGGGGACCTGGACCTACGGCCTGCCGGAGCTGCTGCGGGCGGACGGGACGAAGCAGCGCGACGCGCTGCGGACCGCCACCCGGATCGCCGTGCCCGGTTGCAATGTCACCGCGGTGACGCTGGGACTCCAGCCGCTCGTGCGCGCGGGCCTCGTCGACGCGACGCGCCTGACCGCGACCCTCGCGAACGGTGTCTCCGGAGCGGGGAAGGCACTCAAGCCGCATCTGCTGGCCGGCGAGATCCTCGGAGACGTGAGCTCGTACGGGCAGGCCGGAACGCACCGGCACGTCCCGGAGATCGAGCAGAACCTGGCGGGCGTGCTGGGCATCGACCCCGCCCGGCAGCACGACGGCGACGTCCGCATCGCGTTCACGCCCACGCTCGTCCCCATGGTCCGCGGCATCCACGCGGCGCTGTCCGCCCCGCTGGTGTCCGGCGCCGGGGGAGAAGCCGGGGACGCGCGCATCGCGGAGGCCTTCGCCGCCGTCTACGACGAGGAGCCGTTCGTGACGATGCTGCCTGCAGGGCAGTGGCCGCGCACCTCCTCCGTGACAGGGTCGAACACCGCACAGATCCAATGGGCGGTCGACCGGAGGGCCGGCACCGTGCTCGTGACGGTCGCCCTCGACAACCTGGTCCGCGGCACCGCAGGACAGGCCCTGCAGTCCGCCCACCTCGCGCTAGGCCTCGATGAGGCCCTCGCCCTCCCCGTGAACGGAGTCGCACCATGACGATCACCCACCCGCAGGGATTCCGCGCCGCCGGCAGCGCCGTGGGGCTCAAGCCCTCGGGCCGTCCGGACCTCACCGTCGTCGTGAACGACGGCCCGTCCGACGCCGTCTCGGCCGTCTACACCTCCAACCGCTGCAAGGCGAACCCGGTGCTGTGGTCGGAGGCCGCTGGAGCGGACGGACGGGCACGTGCCGTCGTCCTCAACTCCGGCGGCGCCAACTGCTACACCGGGGACTTCGGCTATGAGACCTCGCGGCTGACGGCCGAACGCGCCGCACAACTCCTCGATACCCGTCCGGAGGACGTGCTCGTCTGCTCGACCGGCCTCATCGGCGTGGGCGGCCAGGACTTCCGCGATCGGATCGTGGGCGGCCTGGCGGACCTCGTCGCGGCCGCGGGCGGCGAGGCCCAGCACGGCGAGGAGTCCGCACAGGCGATCATGACGACGGACACGGTGCCCAAGACGGTCACCCGCACCGCCGAGGCCCCGGTCGCCGGAGGCTCGAGCGGCGAGTACCGCCTGGGCGGGATGGCGAAGGGCGCGGGCATGCTGGCGCCCGGCCTCGCGACCATGCTCGTCGTCCTCACGACCGACGCGGATCTGCCCGCGGACGTCCTCGACCGCGCCCTGCGGACAGCGACGGGCCAGTCCTTCGACCGGCTCGACACGGACGGCTGCATGTCGACGAACGACACGGTCATCGTCATGGCCTCGGGCGCGTCCGGCGCGACCCCGGACGAGGAGTCGTTCACCGCGCTGCTGACCGACGCGTGCCTCGACCTCATGCGCCAGCTCCACGTCGACGCGGAGGGTGCGCACCACGACATCGCGATCACGACCTCGGGCGCGGCGAGCACGGACGAGGCCGTCGCAGTCAGCCGGTCCGTCGCCCGCTCGAACCTCTTCAAGGCCGCGATCTTCGGGGAGGACCCCAACTGGGGGCGCGTCGTCGCCCAGGTGGGGACGACGGACGCGCAGTTCGATCCGGCCCGGATCGACGTGACGATCAACGGCGTGCGGGTCTGCACGGACTCGACGCCCGACGAGGACCCGGAGACCGTCGTCTTCACCCGCGAGGTGACCGTCGAGATCGACCTCAAGGCCGGAGACGCCGCCGCGACGGTGTGGACCTCCGACCTCACCCACGACTACGTCGAAGAGAACAGCGCATACTCCACATGAGCACAGCAGACGAGACCACGACACCCGCGCAGCGCCTGGCACAGGCGCAGGCGAAGGCGGACGTCCTCACGGAGGCGCTGCCCTGGATCAAGACCTTCGCGGGCGCGACCGTCGTCATCAAGTACGGCGGCAACGCGATGGTGAGCCCGGAGCTCCAGCAGGCCTTCGCGGATGACATCGCGTTCCTGCGGTTCGCCGGCATCCGCCCCATCGTCGTCCACGGCGGCGGCCCCCAGATCTCCGCCATGCTCGACCGCCTGGGCATCGAGAGCGAGTTCCGCGCGGGCCAGCGCGTCACGAGCGAGGAGGCCGCGCACGTCGCGCGGATGGTGCTCGCCGGCCACGTCAACCGCGACATCGTCGCGCGCATCAACCAGAACGGCAGCTCCGCGGTGGGCCTGTCCGGCGAGGACGGCGACCTGCTCCTGGCCCGGCCCGCCACCGCACTCGTCGACGGCGAGCGCGTCGACCTGGGGCGCGTGGGAACCGTCGAGTCCGTGTCGACGGACCTGCTCCACGAGCTCCTGGACGCCGGCCGCGTGCCCGTCGTGTGCTCGATCGCGGCGGAGGCCGGCGGTGAGCCGGGCCGACCGCTCAACGTGAACGCGGACCTGGCGGCCGCGGCGATCGCCCGCCACATGCGCGCGGACAAGCTCATGATGCTGACGGACGTCGCGGGCCTCTACCGCAACTGGCCGGACACGGACAGCCTCATCTCGCAGATCTCCACCGAGGAGCTGAGAGAGCTGCTGCCGCGCCTGGACTCGGGGATGATCCCCAAGATGACCGCCGCGCTCGAGGCCGTCGAGGCCGGAGTGGGCCACGCCCACATCGTCGACGGCAGAGTCGAGCACTCGATCCTCCTGGAGGTCTTCACGACCGAGGGGATCGGCACGATGGTGAGCGCGGACCCGAACGCGCTCGGGACGACGAGGGGAGGACTCACATGAGCAGCACGCATGACACGACGCAGCAGACCACGGCGCAGGACGACACGGGTCGGGCAGTCGCGCCCGCGGCGGAGTCCGCGGACCGCCCGGTGACGGGGGAGGACTGGCGCGCGCACCACTCGTCGTCGATCCTCCCGGCGCTGGGACGGCCGCAGCGCCTCCTGGTCCGCGGCGAGGGCATCCACGTGTGGGACGAGACGGGGAAGCGCTACACGGACCTCCTGGCAGGCATCGCCGTCAACTCCCTGGGGCACGCGCACCCGGCGATCGTCGAGGCGCTGTCGCAGCAGGTCGGCACGCTGGGCCACATCTCGAACTACTTCGCCTCGCCGCCCCAGATCGCGCTGGCCGAGCACGTGCTCCGGCTGATCGGCGCACCGGAGGGGTCGAGCGTCTACTTCTCGAACTCCGGGGCGGAGGCCAATGAGGCCGCCTTCAAGATCACCCGCCGCACCGGCCGGACGAAGATCGTCGCCGTCGAGGGCTCCTTCCACGGCCGGACGATGGGGGCGCTCGCCCTCACGTCGAAGGCCGCCTACCGCACCCCCTTCGACCCCGGGGTCCCCGGCGTCGTGCACGTCCCGTTCGGCGACGAGCAGGCGCTGCGCGATGCGGTCGACGAGTCGACCGCGGCCGTCATCCTCGAGCCGATCCAGGGCGAATCGGGCGTCCGCCGGCACCCGGCCGGCTACCTGCGCGCCGCCCGCGAGGCGACGACCGCCGCGGGCGCACTCCTGGTCCTCGACGAGGTCCAGACGGGAATCGGCCGCACGGGAGCCTGGTTCGCCTTCCAGCATCCCGAGGTGGGCGAGGGCATCGTCCCCGACGTCGTGACGCTCGCCAAGGGACTGGGCGGCGGCATGCCGATCGGCGCGACCGTCACGTTCGGCTCCGCGGTCACGCAGCTGCTGCAGCCGGGCCAGCACGGCTCGACATACTCCGGCAACCCGCTCGCGACCTCGGTCGCCGGCGCCGTCCTCGCGACGCTCGAGGCGGACGGCCTCGTCGCGCACGCGGCGGAGCTGGGGGAGCGCACGCACGCGCTGCTGGCGGACCTCCCCGAGGTTGCCGAGGTGACCGGCGCAGGCCTCCTGCTGGGCGTCGAGCTGACCGACGGCCGCGCGAAGGCCGTCGCTGACGCGGCGCTGGAGGCCGGATTCATCGTGAATCCGGTGACGGACACCCGCCTGCGGCTGGCCCCGCCCCTCATCATCACCGACGAACCCCTGCGGGAGTTCGCGCAGGCCCTGCCCGGCCTCGTCGCGACCGCAGCCCAGCCCACGGGAGCAGGAGCATGACCCGGCACTTCCTCACAGACACGGATCTCAGCCCGGACGAGCTCACCCAGGTCCTCGACCTGGCTGATGAGCTCAAGGCGGCACCGTACTCGCGCCGCCCCCTCGAGGGCCCGCAGACGGTCGCAGTCTTCTTCGACAAGACCTCGACCCGCACGCGCGTGAGCTTCGCGACGGGCATCGCGCAGCTGGGCGGTTCACCCCTCATCATCAACCCGGGCGAGAGCCAGCTGGGCCACAAGGAGTCGATCGCGGACACCGCGCGCGTGCTCGATCGCATGGTCTCCGCGATCGTGTGGCGGACCTTCGAGCAGTCCGGCCTCGAGGAGATGGCGCAGCACGCGTCCGTTCCCGTCGTGAACGCGCTGTCCGATGACTTCCACCCGTGCCAGATCCTCGCGGACCTCCAGACGATCCGCGAGCACCGGGGGACCGGCACCGGCAACGGGCTCGCCGGGCTCACGATGACCTACTTCGGCGACGGCGCCAACAACATGGCGAACTCGTACGCCCTGGGCGGGGTGAACGCGGGCATGCACGTCCGCATCGCCGCTCCCGCCGGGTACCAGCCGGCAGACGCGATCGTCGCCGAGGCCCGGGCCCTGGCCCAGCGCACCGGCGGTTCCCTGACGGTCACGGACGACGCCGCCGAGGCCGCGGCCGGCGCGAACGTGCTCGTCACCGACACGTGGGTGTCGATGGGGCAGGACGCCCAGGGCCGGGACGACGAGTCGTCCCCGTTCGCTCCCTTCCAGGTGACGGACGAGCTCATGAGCCTGGGCGATGATCCGATCTTCCTCCACTGCCTGCCCGCGTACCGCGGCAAGGAGGTCGCCGCCTCGGTCATCGACGGGCCCGCGTCCGTCGTGTTCGACGAGGCGGAGAACCGACTCCACGCGCAGAAGGCGCTGCTGACATGGCTGCTGAGCAACTGACCTCGAAGACCGCCCGGCAGCAGCTCATCGTGTCGCTCATCGAGCGGCAGCCGATCGCGTCGCAGTCCGAGCTCGCCACCCGCCTGGCCGCGATGGGGGTCACCGTCACCCAGGCCACGCTCTCCCGGGATCTGGGCGAGATCGGGGCCGTCAAGGTGCGCGGGGCCTCGGGAGCGGTCTACGCGGTGCCCGGCGAGGGCGGTGAGCGGGGCACGCTCTTCTCCGCCCAGGGCGCGGACGTCTTCGACGCCCGCCTCCAGCGACTCCTCGAGGAGCTGCTGGTGAGCGCCGTCCAGTCGGACAACCTCGTCGTCCTGCGCACCCCGCCCGGGGCCGCCCAGTACCTGGCGAGCGCGATCGACCGGTCCGTCCTCACCGGCGTCCTCGGCTCGATCGCGGGCGATGACACCGTCCTCGTCATCGCGGCGGCGGACGTGGGCGGACACGCGATCGCACAGCTGTTCCTGGAGCTCGCCGGCCACAGCGTCGGCGAGGAGTCCCCGCCGGAGACCGACGGAACGGGCCAGCGCCCGTGACCGCCGTGTGCGTCCGGCGCCCCCATGCCTCACACTGAACTGGAGCGCGCGCCCGCGGGCGCGCACCCGTGACAACCGAACAAGGAGAATCACCCCATGACTGACCGGATCGTCCTCGCCTACTCGGGCGGACTCGACACCTCCGTCGCGATCGGCTGGATTCATGACGCCACCGGCGCCGAGGTCGTGGCCATGGCCGTCGACGTCGGCCAGGACGGCGAGGACCTCGAGACCATCCGCCAGCGCGCGCTGGACTGCGGAGCGGTCGAGGCCTACGTGGCCGACGCCCGCGACGAGTTCGCGAACGAGTACTGCATGCCGGGCCTCAAGGCGAACACCCTCTACATGGACTCGTACCCCAACGTGTCCGCCCTGTCCCGCCCGCTCATCACGAAGCACCTGGTGCGCGCGGCCCGCCAGTTCGGCGCCTCGACCGTGGCGCACGGCTGCACCGGCAAGGGCAACGACCAGGTCCGCTTCGAGGTGTCGCTCACCTCGCTGGCACCGGACCTCACGTGCATCGCACCCGTCCGCGACCTGGCCCTGACCCGCGAGGCCGCCATCGAGTACGCGGAGAAGAACTCCCTGCCGATCGTCACGACGAAGTCGAACCCGTTCTCGATCGATCAGAACGTGTGGGGCCGCGCCGTGGAGACCGGATTCCTCGAGGACATCTGGAACAGCCCCACGAAGGACGTCTACGACTACACGGACGACCCGGCCTTCCCGCCGCCGGCCGACGAGGTGACGATCCGCTTCGAGAAGGGCACCCCCGTCGCGATCGACGGACGCGCGGTCACGCCGCTCGAGGCGATCATGGAGCTGAACAAGCGCGCGGGCGCCCAGGGCATCGGCCGCATCGACATCGTCGAGGACCGCCTCGTGGGCATCAAGTCGCGCGAGGTGTACGAGGCACCGGGCGCGATGACCCTCATCGCCGCGCACCGCGAGCTGGAGAACATCACGATCGAGCGCGAGCAGGCGCGGTTCAAGAAGCTGGTCGACCAGCGGTGGACCGAGCTCGTGTACGACGGCCAGTGGTTCTCGCCGCTCAAGAAGAACCTCGACGCGTTCATCGAGGACTCGCAGGAGTACGTGAGCGGAGAGATCCGGATGGTGCTGCACGGCGGTCGCGCGACCGTCGAGGGCCGCCGCTCCGACTCGACCCTGTACGACTTCGGTCTCGCGACGTATGACGAGGGACAGACCTTCGATCAGTCCGCCGCCCGCGGCTTCATCGACATCTACGGACTGTCCGCGAAGCAGGCCGCGGCCCGCGACGTGCGGTTCGGCAAGGACATGCTCAAGTGAGTGACGCACCGGCCGCTGGCGCGGACGGCACCCCACAGGGCGACGAGCGCGTCGCCCTGTGGGGCGGTCGCTTCGCCGCCGGGCCCGCGGACGCGCTCGCGCAGCTGTCGAAGTCGACGGACTTCGACTGGCGGCTGGCCCGCTACGATCTGGCCGCCTCCCGCGCCCACGCACGCGTGCTGTCGCGGGCCGGCCTCCTGACGGAGGACGACCTGGGCCGGATGATCGCCGCGCTCGACGAGCTCGAGCGCCGCGTGGTCGCGGGCGAGTTCCTGCCCGCGCAGGACGACGAGGACGTGCACTCGGCACTGGAGCGCGGCCTCATGGAGGTCGCGGGTCCGGAGCTGGGCGGACGGTTGCGCGCCGGCCGCTCGCGCAACGACCAGATCGCAACCTTCGGGCGGATGTACCTGCGCGACCACGCGCGGCAGATCGCCGGCCTCGTCCTCGACGCGGTCGATGCGCTCATCGCGCAGGCGGACGCGCACCCGGACGCGGCGATGCCCGGACGGACGCACCTCCAGCACGCGCAGCCCGTGCTGCTGGCGCACCACCTCCTGGCGCACGCGTGGCCGCTGCTGCGCGACGTCGATCGCCTCGTCGATCTGGACGCGCGGCTGTCCGTCTCCCCGTACGGGTCGGGTGCGCTCGCGGGCTCGTCCCTGGGCCTCGACCCGCAGGCGGTCGCGGAGGAGCTGGGCTTCGCGGACTCGGTCGAGAACTCGATCGACGGCACGGCCTCGCGCGACATGTTCGCGGAGTTCGCGTTCGTCGCCGCGATGATCGGCGTCGACCTCTCGCGCCTGAGCGAGGAGATCATCGTGTGGGCGACGAAGGAGTTCTCCTTCGTGACGCTCGACGATGCGTTCTCGACGGGGTCGTCGATCATGCCGCAGAAGAAGAACCCGGACGTCGCCGAGCTGACGCGCGGCAAGTCGGGCCGCCTCATCGGTGACCTGACGGGGCTGCTGGCGACTCTCAAGGCGATGCCGCTCGCGTACAACCGGGACCTCCAGGAGGACAAGGAGCCGGTGTTCGACGCGGCGGACACGCTCGAGCTGCTGCTGCCGGCCTTCACCGGGATGGTCGCGACACTCGTCTTCGACGTGGACCGGATGGAGCACCTGGCCCCGCGCGGCTTCGCGCTCGCGACGGATGTCGCGGAATGGCTGGTCCGTGAGGGCGTGCCCTTCCGCATCGCGCACGAGCTGTCCGGCGAGGCGGTCCGCCTGGCCGAGTCGCGCGATGCCGAGCTCTGGGACCTCACGGACGAGGACTACGCGGGGATCTCCGAGCACTTCACCCCGGCCGTCCGCGAGGTGCTCACGACCCGCGGATCGATCGATTCCCGCAGCGCGAAGGGCGGCACCGCCCGCAGCGCTGTCGCCGCGCAGCTGGAGAACGCTCGAGCGGAGGCCGCGCGACTGCGCGAGTTCGCCGCCTCGCGCACTCTCTGAGCCGCACGAACCCGCCGCCCTCCGGACGCCTGAGCGTCCGGAGGGCGGCTACACTTGCACCCGGCGTGCGACCGCCGAGGTCGCCCACGCGCAGGAAAGGAATGCTGTGACCGACATCCTCAGTGAACTGCAGGCAAGAGGACTGGTGGCGCTGTCCACCGACGAGGACGCGCTGCGGAAGGCGCTCACGGAGGAGACGGTCCGGTTCTATGTGGGCTTCGACCCCACCGCGCCCAGCCTGCACATGGGGAACTTGGTGCAGATCCTCACGGCCAAGCGCCTGCAGGATGCGGGACACCAGCCCTTCGCGCTGGTGGGCGGTGCGACGGGCCTGATCGGCGACCCCCGCATGTCCGGAGAGCGGACCCTCAACGAGCGCGATGTCGTCGACGGCTGGGTCGAGAGCATCCGCGGCCAGATCGAGCGCTTCCTCGACTTCGAGGGACCGAATGCCGCGCAGATGGTCAACAACCTGGACTGGACGGGTGGCCTCAGCGCCCTCGACTTCCTCCGCGACGTGGGCAAGCACTTCTCCGTCAACCGGATGCTCGCGAAGGAGACCGTCGCGACCAGGCTGAACAGCGAGCACGGGATCTCGTTCACCGAGTTCTCCTACCAGATCCTCCAGGGCAACGACTTCCTCGAGCTGCACCGCCGGCACGGCATCACGATGCAGACGGGCGGGTCCGACCAGTGGGGCAACCTCACCTCGGGCACCGATCTCATCCGCCGCGTCGAGCAGCGCACGGTCCACGCGATGGCGACGCCGCTCATCACGAAGGCGGACGGCACGAAGTTCGGCAAGACCGAGTCGGGCACCGTGTGGCTGGACCCGTCGCTCACCAGCCCGTACGCGTTCAGCCAGTTCTGGCTCAACGCGGACGACCGCGACGTCGTGAAATACCTGCGCGTGTTCTCGTTCCGCTCTCTCGAGGAGATCGAGGACATCCGGGTCCGCTTCGAGGAGGCCCCGCACACGCGCCTCGCGCAGAAGGCGCTGGCGGAGGAGGTCACCACCCTGGTGCACGGCGAGGAGCAGACGAAGCAGGCGTTCGCCGCTGCAGACGCGCTCTTCCGCGGTGGCGAGCTGCGCGACATCGACCCGCAGACGCTGGCCGCGGCCACGGCCGAGCTGCCGCGCGGTGAGGTCGGCGCTGCGGCACTGGCCGAGGGACTGCCCGTCGCGGACGCGCTCGCACTGGCCGGCATCGTGAAGTCGAAGTCGGAGGGACGCCGCGCCGCGCGCGAGGGCGGAGCCTCCGTCAACAACGCACGGGTCGACGGCGAGGACGCGGTCCTCACGCAGGCCGACGTGCTGGATGCGGGAGAGACTGGAGTCGTCGTGCTCCGCCGGGGCAAGAAGACCCTGGGCGCACTCACCGTCACCCGGGACTGAGACCGTGCGCCGGGACGACCTGTGGGGAGCAGTGGTCTTCACGCTCCTCGCACTCGTCGGAGGCTGGTTGGTCATGGCGCCGCTCTGGATCATCCAGGGCGGCGCCGCCGTCTATCTGCCGCCCGCCCATGGCGGTGCAGTTCCGGACGCGAGGACCGCGCTCCTCCTGCAGGTCATGCCGGCCATCATGATGCTCACCCCAGCTCTCGCGGCCTGGCTCACGATGCGGTGGGTCCACGGCATCCGGTTCCGCCCCATGCTGAGTGCCCTGGGCCTCGGCACCGCGCCGGGGACCCGCCACCGCCCCGTGGTCTCGCTCCTCCTGTGGACCGCCCTGGGACTGGGCGGGACTGTCCTCCTCGTGACCGCATCCGTCGCCGTGGCCGGACTCGCGGGCTTCCTCGAGACGGACTGGACCCTGCCGGCACTCGCCGAGGCCGCCGAAGCCACCGGCCTGCCGACCGGTGCCCTCCTGGCCATGCAGCTCGTGGCCGTGCCCGTCGCCGCCGTGGCGCCGAATGCGCTGTTCGCCGCCGGCGAGGAGATCGGGTGGCGGGGCTACCTGCTCCCGCGCCTGCAACGGCTCTGGGGCACACCCGCCGCCGTGCTCGTCTCCGGCATCGTCTGGGGCGCGTGGCACGCCCCGATCATCCTGCTGGGGTACAACTTCGCCCGTCCGGATGCCGGGGGAGTGCTCCTCATGATCGCCGGCTGCACGGCGGTCGGCACCTGGTTCTCCTGGCTCGCCCTCACCAGCCGCACGATCTGGCCGGCCATCGTGGGCCACGGCGCGCTGAATGCCTCGGCCGCGTTCTACCTCCTCGTGTCAGCAGACCCTGCGGTCGACGGTGCACTGGCCGGCCCGCTCGGGGTGGCCGGCTGGCTCGCATTCGGGTGTGTGGGGACAGGGTGTCTGGTGGCTGCGGGACTGCGGTGGCGGCGCTCTCACCCGGTGTGATGGGCGTCATGGGGTTCTGATTTGCGTGGTGGTTGGGGGTGGCGTAGGTTTATACCTGTTGCTCGACGGGAACACCGAAGAGGGGCGAGACGGCCGGTCGGATACGAACCTTGGCTTCTCGGTCACCACTGGAACGGCAGTCGGCAACGGATCTTCTCACTCTGGTGTTTGCGCGGCTGATCTGGCTGCGGGGATCGTGTGGTGTGAGTCTCAGGTTCTGGGGTTTGCATCGCGGGAGTGAGTGGGTATAGAGTTAACACTCGTTGCTCAGCGGGTGACCGAGGCGGGAACGCCTGGTGAACGCGGGTGGCGAATACAACTTTGAAGCACTTCTCGGTGAGCGCTGCATGTGTCCTGCACTCTGTGTGGGGTTGTGGTGTGAGCGGTTTGTGTGTCTGTTCTTTGAGAACTCAATAGCGTGTTTGTTTATTTGATGATGCCAGCTTTTTTATTTGCTGGGATCTCAACAATTTTGTAGCTAAAGCTTTTTAGT
>DWZY01000368.1 GCA_019117325.1 Candidatus Brevibacterium intestinigallinarum | reverse complement strand
GCGTGGCCGGCGCACTGGCTCAGTGGGGTCCGGTGCCCACGGTGCTGCCGTACCTCGTCCATGGCACGGCGAGTCTGCTCGCCTGGATCGCTCTCGTCCGTGCGCCGGAGACGAGCCCCTGCACCGGGTCCTCGAGCTCGCTCCTGGCGAACCTGCGGGTGCCCAGCGACGGTCGCGCCGTCTTCTGGCGGACGATCGCGCCCCTGGCCCCCTGGGTCTTCGCCGCCCCGACGCTGTCCTTCGCCGTCGGCCCGTCCCTCGTCGGATCCCGTCTGAGCGGGATGGACGTCGCGTTCGCCGCTGCGGCCGCTGTCGTGACCCTCCTGGTCGGCACGGCCACCCAGCTCTTCTCGCGACGGCTCGTGCTGGCCCTGCGCGGCCACGCGATGAGTGCCGGCGTCCTCGTATGCTGCGCAGGTGCCGTTCTGCTGTCGCTGGCGGCGGACGACGGGGACCTCTGGCCGGTCGCCGTGGCCGCCCCGGTCTTCGGCCTGGGCTACGGACTCACCATGGTCGCCGGGCTCACCGCCGTGCAGGCACTGGCGACGCCCCAGACCCTCGCCGGGGTGGCCGCTGTCTTCTACGCGCTGACCTACGTGGGCTTCCTGCTGCCGGCGGCGCTTGCGGCAGTCGCAGGCGCCGTTGACATGCGGATCCTGCTCCTCGCGGTCGCAGCCGTGGGGGTGCTCACCGCGGCGGCGTCGAGCGCAAGTCTTCGGGGCCTCGGCCGCGGGCAGTGAGGATCCCGGACCGAGGCCGGACGGCCGAAGCGTCAGGCCGCCGGGTGCGAACCGGGCCAGCCTAGAGCCGAGACTCCTCCTCGTCCTCGTCCTCATCGCGCTGCACGTGGACCGCGCGCACGCCCTCGACCTCGTGCAGCTGCGGGATGAGGAGCCGCAGCGGGGTCCGCCCCTTGAACCGCACATCCAGGTGGACGAAGCCGTCCTCCGTCCGCTCCGTCGACAGGATGAAGGCGGCGAGCCCGGCCTCGGTCGCGACCGCCAGGAGGCGGCGCAGGACGCCTTCGCCGTCGCCATAGACGATCCGGACCACACGATTCGTGTCCCGCGTGGGGATCCGCGCGAGCCACGGGCCGAAGACGACGAGCGCCAGGAGATGGCAGACAGTCAGGCCGATCGCCAGCGTCACCATGCCAGCGCCCGCCGCCATGCCCACGGCGGCGGACACCCAGATGGTCGCGGCTGTCGTCAGCCCGCGCACCACATCGCGGCGGGTGAAGATGACGCCAGCGCCCAGGAATCCGATGCCGGAGACGATCTGGGCGGCGATGCGCGAGGGGTCCAGCGAGACGTCGTCACCGAGGACGTGGGCGAAGCCGAAGCTCGACACGAGGGTGAAGGCGGCCGAGCCCGTGCCCACCAGGACGTGCGTGCGGAAGCCCGCGGCCTTCTGCCGCACCTGCCGCTCGATGCCGATGATGCCGCACAGGACGAAGGCCAGAGCCAGCAGTTCCAGCTCCAGCAGCGATGAGTCAGTCCACCAGTCCACGGCCCCATTGTCTGCCGGGACCGCTCCCCCGTCGAGGCCGGCCCCGCCCGAGGAACGAGACAGAGCACTCTGAGATGTGACGCCGTCCACTTATGATGCTCACGACAGCCGACATTCGCATGACGATCGAGGGCGGGTCCACCGCGACATGGCAGTCAGGTTCGAGCAGAGACCGACGGTCTCGACACGTGTGAGATGAAGGAGCGCACGATGCGCAGAATGCTGATCGTGCCGTCGCTGGCGACCGTGGCGGCACTGCTGGTGGGGGCCATCCCCGCGCAAGCCGCACCGGGCCTCGGCGCGGCCGGATCCTCCGAGGCCACGGCCACCACGGCACCCGCACTGGACGCGGATGACGCGGGCGGGGACGCGGAGCCGACGGCCTCGCCGACACCCACCGAGGCGAGTCCGACGGATGCGGACGAGCAGACGCCGGTGCCCGCAGACGGACAGGCCCACGCGATCACGAGCGGGGTGACCGCCGATGTCAGCCTCGACGGCGGCGATGACGCCGTGGGTGTCGTGGGCGTCAGCTGGGATGCCGACGCACTCGATGCACCCGAGACCGTCGAGTATCGAGTCCTCGATGCCGACGGCGAGGCCGGAGACTGGATCGAGCTCGACGTGCTCGCCGGCGACGGGCCCGACCCGGGCACTGCCGAGGCCGCGGGTGCACGCACGGGCACCGAACCGCTCATCCTGGCCGCCGACGAGGATGTCGAGATCCGCCTCGCCTCCGGCACCGCTGAGGTGCAGGCGCTGGAGAGCACTGTCACCGACGCGGATGAGGACCTCGCCGAAGACGGCAGCGCTGTGCCGCTGCCGTCGGCCCCGACGACCGCGTCGCGGCAGGTCACCGGTGCAACCGCTGCGGCGGCGAACCGGGGGCTGACCTACACCTCGCGCGCGCAGTGGGGCGCGAACGAGAAGCTCAAGCAGTGCGACCCGGACACGACGAGCACGAACAGGGCGATGGCCGTCCACCACACCGCTGGCGCGACGAACTACACGAAGGCGCAGGTGCCGGGCATCCTGCGCGGCAT
>DWZY01000367.1 GCA_019117325.1 Candidatus Brevibacterium intestinigallinarum | reverse complement strand
TACCTCGACGAGCAGGGCTTCCTGTTCCTCACCGGGCGGAAGTCCGACATGTTCATCTCCGGCGGATCGAACGTCTATCCGCGGGAGATCGAGGAAGCGATCCAGACCTTCCCGGGCGTCGCGCAGACGTGCGTCGTGGGTGTCCCCGACCCGGACTGGGGCGAGGTGGGCGTGGCCGTCGTGGAGATGGAGACGCCGGTCGCCCAGGCCGACCGCGCTCAGCTGGGTGCGGAGCTCAAGGCGTTCCTCAAGGAGCGACTGGCCGGCTACAAGGTGCCCAAGGAGTACGTGCTGGTCGACGCCCTGCCGGTCACCGCCTACGGGAAGATCGCGCGCAAGGAGCTGCGGGCGGAGCTCTCCGAGGGACGGGGACGGGCACGATGAGTGCGACCACGGGACGCCTGACGGACGAGGTCGTCGTGGCGATCGGCTGCGGCACCCCCGACGGGCAGACGAACAACGGCCTCGCCGCGGCGCGCGCCTTCCTCGCAGAGGGCGCTCGTGTCTGCCTGGTCGATCGCCTGCCGCAGGCGCTCGAGGAGGCGCGACGAGTCCTCCTCGAGGAGGACCCCCAGGCCGCTGATCGGCTCACGGAGGCAGTGGCGGACGTGGTCGATGACGCGCAGCTCGCCGCAGCGATCGACGCGGCCGCCGCGCTGTTCGGCCCTCCCACGGTGCTGCACTACAACGTCGGCATCGTCGTGAACGGCGGAGTCGAGGAGCTGGAGGTGGACGCCTTCCGCCGCGCCCTCGACATCAACCTCACCGGCGCGTTCGCGGCGATGAAGCACGTCGTGCCGCACATGCGCGCGGCCGGCCGGGGCTCGATCATCACGGTCGCGTCGACCGGCGGGATGCGCTGGATGGGCTACGACTACCCGGCCTATGCCGCCTCTAAGGCCGCACTCATCGAGCTGACGAACTCTGTCGGCCTGCGTTACGCCCGCGAGGGCATCCGCGCGAACTCGATCTCGCCCGGCCTCATCGAGACGCCGCTCATCCGCACCTCGATCACCGGACACTACGGCAGCGTCGAGGAGATGCTCGCCGCACGCCATGCCGCGAGCCCCACCGGGCAGATGGGGCAGCCCGAGGACGTGGGCGCCGCCGCCGTCTTCCTCGCCTCGCAGGAGTCCCGGTACATCAATGCGACGTGCGTGCCCGTCGATGGCGGACTCATCCACACGACGTCCGTCGCCGCGGCCCAGCACTGACCGGCCCTCCACCACCCGGGGACCGTTGGACGGTCCCACCGCACACAGACAGGAATCCCATGACCGAGACACCCACTGTCCTCACCACGGAGCTCACCGGCCTCACCGCGCTCGTCACCGGCGCCGCGCGCGGCATCGGCCACCAGATCGCCGCGGCACTCGCCGCGCGCGGTGCGGTGGTCGGCATCGTCGATCTCACCGGGTCCGCCGAGGCCGCCGCCTCGCTGGTCGCCGCGCTGCCGGGCGCTCAGGCGGAGGGCCTCGATGTGGACGTCCGCGACGCCGAGGCCGTCTCCGCCGCGGTCGACGGGTTCGTCTCCCGTCGTGGCCGGCTCGACATCCTCGTGAACAACGCGGGCACTGCCGCACGGAAGTCGCTCGACACGATCACGGCGGACGAGTGGGCCCTCGACCTCTCGACCAACCTGGGCGGAACCTTCCACTTCACCCGCGCGGCGATCTACCCGCACATGCGCGACGCGGGCTCGGGCTCGATCATCAACATCTCGTCGATCTCCGGCATCAACGGCGGTGCGGTCTCCGACGGTGAGGCGGGCGCACGGTCCGGCCCCGCATACTCCGCGAGCAAGGGCGGCATCATCGCACTCACGAAGTGGGTCGCGAAGGAGGTGGGCGTGCACGGGATCCGCTGCAACTCCGTGGCACCGGGACCGGTCGAGTCCGCGATGACCGGAGGGCAGGACTACGACTTCTCCGGTCAGGCGATCCGGCGGATGGGGAAGCCGGAGGAGATCGCGGGTGCGGTCGCCTTCCTGGCCTCCCCGGCCGCCGAGTTCGTCACCGGTCAGATCCTCCGTGTGGACGGCGGCGCGGTGATGAGCTGAGCTCATCCAGCGGTTCGTCCGCGGGCGGCCCCGTGAGCATGAGGTCGTACGTCACGCTCACGAGGTTGCCGCGGGCCGCGAGCCGGCCGCCGTGGACTCGTCCGGACGCAGAGATCACGGACGCGGACAGTGCGGTCGGTCCCTGGGCGATGCGGCCGGAGAGGGCGATGATCTCTGTGGCAGGGCCCTCGACGACCCGACCGTCGTCGAACAGCGCCCCGGTGAGGCTCCCGCACCCGCCGCGGACCGATCCGCCCGCAAGCCCGTGCTCCCGTCCCAGGGTCGCCACGGCCCAGGCGATGTCGACGTTCGGCCGCACACGGGCGAAGACTGCTGGCCGGGCGCCCGAGCGCGCGCGCAGCTGCGCGCGTCCGGCGCTCGTGACGGAGGTCGGCAGGGGTGCGAACACCGGCATCCGGGTCTCCTCGTCCAGGGAGTTGACGAGGGTGATCCCGTAGAGGGGCCACACGGTCGCGTGGGCGAGCGGGTCGGCGGTGCGCGAGGCGGGCCAGAGATGGCCGCCGTGCAGGGTGCCGTCCGCGTCCGTCCAGGCCGCGTGCATGTGCACCCAGCGGGTGAGTCGCGAGTCATCGGACGGATCCCGGCGGAATCCCACCGTCGCCGTGCCGTGGAGCATGAGGCCGCTGCTCTCGCGGGTGTCCGAGTAGGACATGGGGTGCGCAGCATCGCCGATGGCGGGGATGCAGTAGGAGATGCGGGGCATCGCGAGTGCGCTGAACTCGACGATGCCGGAGTCGGCACCCGCGGCCTCGACGACCTCGACCATGAGGTCGCCCAGGGGGCGGGTGGAGCGGTCTGCGGAATCCTCATCCCGCGACGCGACGGACCCGGCGGGGAGGTTGTCCCCCAGGAGATCCGATGCGGCGATGGGGAGGGTGATCCCTGAAGCGGCTGTGATCCTGTCCGCGGCGGCGGGTCCCGGGTGGGAGACCGGCTGGCCGGGGACGATGTGCTGTGATGTCGTCACGTTCTCGAATGTAGCCCGCGTCACAGCTGAATCCCACGGATCTGGGGCCTCAGCGTCCGCGATGGGCCGAAAACCGTTCCGCATCATGGATGACACGGGTCAATCATGGATGGCACGGGTCACCGTGCGTCTGACACGATCGACGGCGGGGCACTGGCGCCCTGCGGAGAGGAGGGCGAGTCGTGGACGAGCACCGATCGCTCAGTGACACGGTGAACGGCGACGCGCAGCACGATGACGGGGCGGCGGTGCGCAGGCGCACGCGCATCCTCCGACGCGCGGCAGCCCTCAATGCGGCGCACGCGGCGGACGAGCTGGGTCCGGGCACCGGGGCGCAGAGTGTGCATCGCGCGCTCTCGCTGCTGCACGTCGTCGGCCTGCTGGCCCAGGAGGCTCCCGAGGGCGTGGGGCTGGCCGAGATCGCCCAGGTGGTGAACAGGCCCAAGCCCAGCATCCACCGGATGCTCTCCGCTCTCGTCGACCTGGGCTATGTCGAGCGCGTGCCCGCCAGCAGCGGCTACCGCCTGGGGATCCAGTCGCAGGTGCTGGGAGGCCTTGCGCAGGCCTCGGCGGATCCGGTCGTCGTCGCCGCACGCGAGAGCCTGAGGCGGATCGCTCGGCTGACCGGTGACACCGCGCACCTCACGCTGCGGGCCGGCTCGTACGCCATCTGTGCGCTGCGCGAGGACGGGCTCGACGCGGGAGCCTCCGATGCGCTCATGGTCGGGGACCGCCACCCACTGGGCTTCGGCGCCGGCAGCCTCGCGATCATGGCGGGCCTGGCGGACGACGAGATCGAGACGGTCCTGCAGTCCAATGCGGGCGTCCCGGCGACGCGCTATCCGCGGATGTCGGATGCGGTGGTCCGGGAACTGGTCGAGGACGCGCGCGCGAAAGGCGCGGCGACCAACCCGGGGCTGCTCGCACGGGGCTCGTGGGCAGTGGGAATCGTGATCGCAGAACCGCGCACCGCGCCTCGCGCCGCTCTGTCGGTGGCGACCTCCCAGTCGCGCCTGAGCGGACCGCGCCGTGTGCGCGTCATCGAGCTGCTCCGTGAGGAGGCCGGACGCATCGAGCGCGGACTGTCCCGGGGCTGATGGCTCAGGGGGTGGCTGAGGCTGCGGCCGGTCCGGTCAGCAGGAGGTCGTAGGTCGCTCCCACGATGTTCCCCTCGGGTGCGAGCCTCCCACTCTCGACTGTTCCCCGCGCCGTGATGAGGGTGCAGGTCAGTGGTCCGGCCGCGCTGTCGTCCAGGCGTCCGGCGAGGCTGATGACTTCCGTCGCCGGACCGTCGACGACGCGTCCGTCGTCGAACACCGCACCCACAAGACTGCCGGTCCCGCCGCGCACGGCTCCGCCCGCCAGGTCGTGTGCAACCGTGAGTCCGCGCACGACCGCGTGGATCTCCGCGTTGGGGCGCACGCGGGCGAAGACCGCATCGCGGTCCCCGGGGGGCGGGGGTGCCGCGGTGATGGCCTCCGCACGGACAGGGGTGAAGACCGGCAGCTCCGTCTCGTCATCGAAATCGTTGACGAGGGTGATGCCGTGCAGTGGCCAGACGGTCGCGCGCTCGAGCGCGCCCGCGGTGACGGTCTCCGGCCACAGGTGACCTCCGCGCAGCGTGCCCGCCTCATCGACCCAGGATGCGTGGAAGTGGACCCATCGCTCGAGGTCACCCGTCTGCTCCCCGCCCGGCTCGCTCGGGCGCCTGCGCCAGCCGACTGTCGCGGTGCCCTCGAGGACGGTCCCGGTGCTCGTGTGCGTCTCCGAGTACAGCATCGGGTGCACCGCGTCGCCGGCGGCGGGATAGCAGTAGCTGATGTGCGGCAGTCGGAGTGTCGAGAACTCGACGATGCCGGAATCCGCGCCGGCGGCCTCGACCGCGGCGATGACCGCGTCTGTGAGGAGGCTGGGGTCGGGCTGACGCTCGGGGAGGGCGGTGAGGAGATCGGAGATGAAGTGCGGCCGCGTGCGTCCTGCCACCGCGGTGATCCTGTCCTCGGCGACGGGCCCCGGGTGGGTGACAGCGCGGCCCGGCACGATCTGCTGAGTGCTTTGGGTCACAGGTGCACGGTAGCCCGAACAGAGGGAGGGCCTCCAGTCAGATTCCGGTGGGCGGAACGTTGAGTGAGGGTGAGGCGCCGGTGGATTCGCAGGTGACGCGGATCTGTGGGCATGCGGATCGATGATTGCGGTCCGTATCGTGGAACATATCCTTGTGCCCCAGTTCACATCTGGTTAGATTCCCGGTGTGCGAATGGCGGGGCCGCGAGCCTCCCTCTCCGGAGGACGCCGTTCCCGTCCCTCACAGGCACAGGTCTCGAAGGAGAGATGAATGAAGAAGGCAATGGCAGTCGTTGGTTCGATGGCGGCGCTCACGATGACGGTCTCCGCGTGCGACGGCGCGGGCGGAGGCGAGGGTGGCAGCTACACCTGGGACTTCACGATCACGACCGCGGACAGCTCCACCTGGTACAAGGGCGCGGAGAAGTTCGCTGAGCTGCTCGACGAGCGCTCCGACGGCCGCATGGTCGTCAACATCGTCCCCAACGAGCAGCTCTCCGGTGGCGACCCGGCCGCAGGCGTCGAGCAGCTGGCGAACGGCGACAAGGCCTTCTCCTACAACTCGCCGATCATCTACTCCGGCATCGACCAGCGCTTCGGCGCGATCACCGCGCCGTTCCTCTACGAGAGCCTCGACGAGGTCGACCCGATCCTCGAGGGCTCCGGCGCAGAGGCCTACGACGGCATGCTCGAGGAGATGGGGATCGAGTTCCTGGGCTTCGGCGAGTCCGGCTTCCGGCAGCTCACGACGAACGTCCCGGTCTCGTCGCCGGAGGACCTGAAGGGACAGAAGATCCGCGTCGCGGGCTCGAGCCTCTTCCTCGACTTCTACTCCGAGCTGGGCGCTGACCCGACCTCGATGAACTTCGCGGAGGTCTTCACCTCCCTGCAGAACGGGACGATCGACGGCCAGGAGAATCCACTGGACGTCATCCAGTCCGGCGGCATCGGCGAGGTGCAGTCGAACCTGACCGTCTGGAACTACTCCTACGACCCGCTGCTCATGGGCATGAACAAGGCGATGTTCGACGAGCTCAGCGAGGAGGACCAGGCGATCGTCACGGAGGCTGCCGCCGAGGCGAACGAGTACCAGGTGGGACTCAACCGCGACCTCGCCGAGGAGCAGCTCGAGGAGCTGGGCCAGGAGATGGAGGTCGCCGAGCTCGACGCGGACCAGCTCGCTGACTTCCGCGAGGCGTCCGAGCCCATCTTCGAGAAGTACGAGGAGATCTGGACGCCGGAGATCTTCGAGCAGGTCCAGCCGACCGACTGACCGCACCATCCATCCCGTTCTGCCGCAGACCCTCCGGAAGTCGGTGTCCCATGCTCGATTCAGCCCTCCGGGTGATCGAGAACGTCATCATCGCGGTGACGTTCGCGTTCATCACCTTCCTGGCGTTCGCCAACGTCATCGCCCGGTACGTCTTCAGCGCCTCGTTCTCCTTCACGAGTGAGCTGCTCGTCAACCTCGCGGTCCTGCTCACGCTCGTGGGGGCCTCGGCGGCGACGCGCAACGGGTCGCACCCGGCCTTCAGCATGCTGCGCGACGGCGCGACGGGCGTCGCCCGCAAGATCATCGTCGCGCTCGTGTGCCTCGCGATGATCGCGTTCCTCGCGATCTTCTGCTGGCTGGGCTACGACATGGTCGTCGACCAGGCCTCCTCGGGCCGGCTCACGCCGGCCCTGGGAGTGCCACAGTGGATCTTCTCCCTCGCCCTGCCGTTCGGCGCGCTGCTGGGGGCGATCCGCACGGTGCAGATCCTCGTGACGGAGCTGCGCGGCGGCGAGGGCTTCCAGAGCGAGAAGACCGAGGCGATCGAGCAGGCCCAGGAAGAGGCGGCGATCGTCGCCGCGATCGATGAGGAGCGCAGGCCATGATCGAACTCGTGCTGTTCGGGACCTTCCTGGTCCTCCTGTTCCTGGGCGTGCCCGTCGCGTTCTCGATGGGTCTCTCCGCCTTCGCGGCGATCATCTACCAGAGCGGGACCCGCGCGCTCTCGCCCACCTCGGGCGTGCTGTACGCGGGCCTGTCCTCGGAGACGCTGCTGGCGATCCCGTTCTTCATCCTGGCGGGCACGATCATGGAGCTCACGGGCATCTCCGCCCGACTCATCGAGCTCGCCGACGCGCTCGTCGGTCACCGGAAGACCGGGATCGCGCTCACGACGATCCTCGTCGCGCTCATCTTCTCCTCGATCTCCGGCTCGGGCCCCGCGACGGTGGCCGCGATCGGCGGCATCCTCATCCCGGCGCTCGCGCGGCGCGGGTACACGAAGCGGCACGCGGCCTCGCTCGTCGCCAGCGCGGGGGAGATGGGCATCATCCTCCCGCCGTCGATCGCCTACATCGTCTTCGCGGTGATCGCCAGCGACTACGAGCGCGTCTCGATCGGCCGCCTATTCATGGCCGGCGTCGTGCCGGGACTCATCCTCCTCCTCGCGTTCTACGTCGTCGCGGTGTTCCTGCCGCGCACGGGAGATCTCGCGAAGGCGAGTGCATCCGCGCACGTCGACCACGCACTGGGCCGGTCGAGCCGACCGGGCCGCGGGGTGAAGGGCGCGCTCTCCGGAGTGGCGGACACGACCGCGGACTCGACGCCTGCGCACGACCGGGCCACGGCCTCGGCGGGTGCGACCGGGCAGTCCGCGAGCGCGGCGGGCAGTGACGGGGGCTCCGTCGCGACGGCGACGGCGACGCTGGAGCCCGGCACGGACTCGCAGGCCGCGGCTGCGGCGGCGGTGACGGAGATCCGGACGACGCGGGCGCCGGCGGCAGAGATCGGGCGGGCGCTCTGGCGCGCGGTTCCCGGGCTGCTCGTGCCGGTCATCATCCTGGGCGGCATCTACGGCGGAGTCTTCACCCCCACGGAGTCCGCCGCGGCCGCCTGCGTCTACGGCCTCCTCGTGGGTGTGTTCGTCATGCGCGAGCTGAAGCTGCGCGACCTGTTCTCCGTCTTCACGCAGGCGGGGATCGCCAGCGGGCGGATCATGCTCATCATCGCGACCGCGACGCTGTTCGCCTACGTCATCACCCGCAACCAGATCGCCCGTGACGTGGCGGATGCGCTGCTGGGGCTGACGGACAACTGGATCGTCATCGTCCTGCTCATCAACGTGGTCCTGCTCATCGCCGGCATGTTCATCGATGCGATCAGCGCGTTCTACCTGTTCGTCCCGCTGTTCGCACCGGTCCTGCTGGAGCTGGGCATGGACATGACGACGATCGGCGTCATGATGACGATGAACCTGGCGCTGGGCCTCGTCACGCCACCGGTCGGGATCGACCTGTTCGTCGCCGCAGGAATCGCGAAGATCCCGTTCTGGGAGGCCGCGAAGGGCGTGTGGCCGTTCCTGGTGGTGGGGGTCGGCGTGCTCATGCTCGTGACCTTCATCCCCGTGCTCAGCAACGGCCTGCCGGATCTGCTGGGGCTGTAGGGGGTGAGGCGGCTGAGGGCCGGTCGGAGACTGCTTTGTCTCCGACCGGCCCTCAGCCGTTGTGCGATGCTTGCCCCCACCCCCTGTGGGGTCGGCCAG
>DWZY01000366.1 GCA_019117325.1 Candidatus Brevibacterium intestinigallinarum | reverse complement strand
GCACTATGACAGCAGAAGTTCCACGTGAAACGCGAGCGCAGGGATGTCTGCGAAGGAGCCAGGCCGGGTGGACAGACTCTGTCAGTCGCGCCCAGTCTGCGGCACCAGGTGCCTTCAGGTGCGGTCGGAAGTGCCGCCGTGTGCAGAGTGTCCCGACGCGTCAAGCATTTCGCGGAGAGCGACAAGGTCAACAGCCCCCGTGTCAGGATCAACCGCATCTGTAAGATAGAGTCGCTGAAGTGCCACGGCGACCGATTCTGCAATCGAATCACGAGTGCGCGCGGCATGCAATCGTGTCCGGTCGTCTTCGTTGGTCATGTAACCGACAACGATGTGGATCGTGGGCGTCGTGTGCTGGTGCAGGGACTTCCAGGAGCGTGCGTGCGTGCCGCAGTCCTGGAACGCAGTGCGGGACAGGATTTCGCGCTGGACCAGCTCAGCCAGACGGCGGCCGATCGGTGAGGGCTGTCCCTGGGCGGTGCCGAAGTAGAACGTCGCGACGCCATTGGCGGCGGCGTTGGGGTGGATGTCCTGCGAGATGGAGATGAGGGTGGAGGCTCGCGTGTCCAGGAGCTCCTTGGCGCTGTCCTGGGTCCCCTCGACCACGAAGGGCGAGGCACCGACAGCAGAGAGCCGTCCGGCGATCCGCTGGGCGATGTCGTGCGAATAGCTCCGCGACGCCGCCTCATGCTGCGCGAGGAGCGCAGGATCATCCGACATGGGCAGCTGAGGGGCCGAATCGATGACGAACGTTCTCCCGGCCAGGGAGTTCCCCGTCGACTGGAGGCGCACTTTCTCCTGCAGGGCGAAGAGGTCGCCGGACGCCTTGCCACGCGTGACAGCGTCGAGGCCGCGGAGGGTGCGCGGGCCGGCTACGCCGTCGACGGGAAGGCCCAGGTTCTTCTGGAGGTCGCGGACGGCAGCGTCCGTGTTCTGCGCGAACTCGAAATCGATGCGGGTCGTGTAGAGCCCCAGGCGGGACAGGCGCTCCTGCAGTGCCGCGACATCGTCGCCGCGGAAGGGTCGGACGGGGTCGTACCGCAGCACACGGTCACCCAGCTGGTGGCGGGCGAGTTCGATCTGCTCGAAGGTCTGTGAGCCCAGGATGCCGTCGGAGAACAGTCCTCGCCTCTGCTGGAAGTGCTTGATCGTGTGGTCCATCGCCGCGTCGAAGTCGGGGCTGGCTGCGTCCCCCACGGCGTATCCCAGACGGGCGAGCTGAGCCTTCACGGTCAGCAGGATCGGGTCGGACGATCCGAGCTGGAAGGTGGAGTGGGCGTTGGTCATCGAACTCGTCTCTGGGTCGTGCGGTGGGTGCGGTGAGGGCACAGCCACCATCCGGGAACTCATCAGGCGCCCGCCGATACTACAACGGGCGCCTGATGGATCTCTGGGATCAGTTGGCGTCGAGCACCGGACGGATCTCGTCCAGCAGTGCGGGCTTGGGGCGCGCACCGATGATCTGCTTGACGACCTCGCCGTTCTTGAACATGTAGAGCGCCGGGATCGAGGTGATGCCGTACGCGCCGGCCGTCTGCATGTTGTCGTCCGTGTTGACCTTGACGACCTTGAGCTCGTCCTCCAGCTCAGTGCCGATCTCGTCGACGATCGGCGAGACCATGCGGCAGGGGCCGCACCAGGGTGCCCAGAAGTCGACGAGCACGGGCTTGTCGGACTGCAGGACCTCGGCGTCGAAGGTGGCGTCGGTGACTTCGAGGGACATGGTGTCCTCCTTCTCCGATCCCGGTCCGGGACCGTCTCTCATGTGTGTCGGGGTGATCCGAGGGGTGATCTTCGAACAGCGTGTCCGAGGATCGGGATGACTCAGGCGTTGGCGGCCTGCGGCTGTGCGACCGGCTCTGCCGCGGCGGCCTCGGACTGCACTGCCTGCGCGCGGTCAGCCAGGTAGTGCTCGGCGTCCAGGGCCGCAGAGCAGCCGGATCCGGCTGACGTGATGGCCTGGCGGTAGACGGGGTCGATGACGTCGCCCGCCGCGAAGACGCCCTCGATGGACGTGCGCGAGCTGCGGCCGTCGACGTGCAGGTAGCCGTCCTCGCGCAGCTGCAGCTGCTGGTCGAACAGCGACGTGCGCGGATCGGAGCCGATCGCCACGAACATGCCGGTGACGGGAAGCTCCGTCGTCTCGCCGGTGACTGTGCTGCGGATCGTCAGGCCCGTGAGGGAGTCCTCGCCGTGCACCTCGGCGACCTCGGAGTCGAAGAGGAACTCGATCTTCGGGTCGTTGATCGCACGGTCCTGCATCGCCTGGGAGGCGCGCAGCTCCTGACGGCGGTGGACGACGGTCACCTTGGACGCGAAGCGGCTGAGGAAGGTGGCCTCCTCCATCGCGGAGTCGCCTCCGCCGATGACCGCGATGTGGTGGTCGCGGAAGAAGAAGCCGTCGCACGTGGCGCACCAGCTGACGCCGTGGCCGGTCAGGTTCTTCTCGTTGGGCAGGCCCAGCTCGCGGTAGGCGGAGCCCGTCGCGAGGATGACGGCCTCGGCGGTGTAGCGAGTGCCCAGCGCGGTGACGATGGAATGCGCCCCCGGCGTGAGGTCGAGCTCCGTGACGTCGTCGTAGACGACGGTCGCGCCGAAGCGCTCGGCCTGCGCCCGCATGTTCTCCATGAGGTCGGGACCCTGGACGCCCTCCGGGAAGCCCGGGAAGTTCTCGACGTCCGTCGTGTTCATGAGCTCGCCGCCCGCGGTCACGGACCCGGCGATCACGAGGGGTTCCAGGTTGGCGCGCGCCGCATAGATGGCGGCGGTGTATCCGGCCGGTCCGGATCCCACGATGATCAGACGATGATGGGTGGTCATGTCCCTCCTCCAGTAGTCACGACGGGAACACGTCCCCTCACAGCAATATTCCGATGTCGAGAGGCGCAGCCGTCCCGTGTCGGACGGCTCAGCCGATCTCGACCTCGTCGACCATGACACGGTACCCGCCGCCCTCGGGAGCGGCCTGCGTGTACCAGAGGAAGACGTACGACCCGGTCGCCGGCTCATCCAGCTCGATCGTCGTGTCACCGTCCGCGGTCTCCTCTGCGACGGTCTCCGCGTCCTCGACGTCGTCGGAGTCGCCCACGCGCACCTCGAGTCGGACCTCACCGTCAGGGGCACTCAGATCGATGCTGCTGATCTGCGACTCCTCCTCCAGCTCGAACATGAGGCCCAGGCCGCTCTTGAGGCCGCCGAACTCCGCGGAGTTGTAGCGCTCGCTCTGCCAGCCGCCCTCGGCACCCGGCAGGACCAGCTCTGCGGCGTCCGAGTTCTCCTCGTCGTCGCCCTCCGGATCGATGGCCTCGACGGACTCCACCTCCGGGGCGGGGGCCTCGGGCTCGTCGTCCTCCTCGTCCTCGCCCTCGTCCGGCGGCGCGGTCGCCTCCTGCGTGGGCTGGGCCGTCTGCTCCGGCTGGTCGTCGGACGAACCGCCGAACACGAAGAATCCGATGACGACCACGACGACGAGGAGGGCTGCCAGCACGAGGAACGTGATCCTGCGGCGCTCCCGTGGGCTGCGGCCGCCGGTCGATGCCGGTGCCGCGGCTGCTGCGCCGGGTCCGCCCCCGGATGCGCCTGCTCCGGTCGTCGCGGAGTTCCCTCCGCCCGAGGTCGCCTTCGCCGAGGCTGTACCGCCCGAGGCTGCAGCACCGGCTGCGACTGCGGTGCCCGCCGCTGCTGCGCCGACCGCTGCGGCCGCCATCGGGGCATCCGTCGCCGAGGCCGCCGCCTGGTCCTCGCGCCGGGCCGCCTCGCGCTTCGAGGCCGCCCGCTGCCGCGCAGTGCGCGCCTCGGACTCCTCGACGGCGCGCCGGGCGGCGTCGGCACGACGCTTCTCGAGCGCTCGCTCGCGCTCGAACGCGGCGCGCTGCTCGCGGATCTGCTCCTCGCGCGTCGTGAAGACGCCGCCCAGGAACCATTCGTCATCCGAGGCTGCGCCGTCCGCGGACGACTCCCCGCCCTCGGCGCCGTCGGATGCGGCTGCCGCCGTCGACGCGTCGTCGTCCGTCCCGAGGCTGAAGGGCTGCGTCGGTGCATCCTCGTCCGCATCGGCCGGGTCGGGGACGACGGGCATCTGCTGCGTGGACACGTCCTCCGGGCCGTCCCACATCGCGTCGCGGTTCATGATGGGCGCGGTCATGTCCGCGTCGTACTCGGCCGCGGACAGGCTCTCGTAGTCGGAGTACGTCTGCTCCGGAGTCCACTCCTCCGCTTCGACCGTCTCCAGATCGCGTCCGCTGAGCGGGAAGACCGAGGCCTCGCGCATCTGCATCCGCTCGTCCAGCTTCGTGTGGACACCGTCGGTGCGGCCTGCGGAGAAGCCCGAGGTCCCCGGTCGGGTCATGCCGATCCGTGCCAGGGCCGCCTGGATCTGGTCCGGGGTCGCCTGGCGGGGTGCGGGGGTCGCCGAGGGTGCGGGCCGGGTGGGCGGCGCCGTCGTCGGACGGGCGCCCGTGGCCCCCATGCCCGTCGACGAGGCCGCGGTGCGCTTCTGCGCGGGTGCTCCGCTGCGCGTGTTGGCCGTGGGCTTCGCCCCGACCGCTCCGGCTCCCGCTGAGGTGCTGATCGCGCTGCCGCTGGTCGATTCCGTCCCCGCGCCCGCAGGGGGGCTGCTGGACGCAGTCGAGTCGGCCTCCCGCGTGTCGGCACCAGCCGGGCCCGCGGTGGTGGGCGTTCCCGCAGAGCCGGACGGGGCCTCGGCGGTGGGGGTCTGCGCGGCGGAGTCGTCGGCGAAGAGAGCCTCGTCCGGCAGCGGCGACCCCTCGAGGTCGGCCAGGCTGTCGCGGTCCCATTCGCGCAGGTAGCGGATGATCTCGCCCGGTGAGCGGGGGCCGGGATCCGTGTGCGAGGTGACGCCGGTGACGAAGGCGGTCAGATCCTCGGGGATGTCGCGGCGCAGCTGCTCGA
>DWZY01000040.1 GCA_019117325.1 Candidatus Brevibacterium intestinigallinarum | reverse complement strand
GACGATGACCCGCTCCGCAGAATCGTCCGCGATGCGCTCCGACAGCGTCTGCAGGGCCGCGTTGCGCATCGACTCCTGACCGGGGCGGACAGAGGGCACGTGGATCGCGTAGAAGCGGACATCGCCGTGGTCGGTGCTGATGGTCGTCGCGAACGCGCGGGTCCAGTCGAGTCCCAGATCGATCTCTGTCGGCTCGCTCATGGGCCACTGCGACCAGACGCCCACAGAGCCCCGGACCGCGCTGTGCGCGTAGTGCTCGTCCATCTGGTCCTGGATGATCTGCCCCGACAGGGACTCGACCTCCTGGAAGGTGACGATGTCCGGGTCCTGATCGATGACGTTGAGCGCGGTCGCAGAGGGCTCCGGCAGCTTGGCACCCACGTTCTGCGTGGCAATCGTGAGGTCCGGGTCGACGGCCTCGGACGCGGGGCGCAGGTACGGCCAGAACAGGGAGGCCCACACGACGACCGGTACCAGCACGCCGGCGATCGACAGCAGCGACAGCCGGAACAGCGCGATGAGCAGGAGCAGCGCGATGGGGATCCAGCTCCAGGGGAGCAGGGAGTCGACGATGAGAGCGAGTCCCCGGGTGGTCGGCACGAGGTCGTGCATGGCGATGAGTGCCGCCAGAACGATCCCGCACGCCAGGACGAGGACTCCCTTGGTCGAGGAGCGTCGCGGCGAAGTCACCCCAGGATCCTAGTGGTCGATCCTGGTGCCATCCTGCATGGATCGTGCCCGGACGCCCAGAAGGACGGGCGCACCGTCAGTGATGATGCCGATGGTCCTGCTGCTTCGGGGGCTTCGAGTGGTGCGACGGACGGATCAGCGGCTGGCGCGGGCCTGCCAGATCGCGACGTCCGGGTGCTCGTCGAAGCGGTAGCCAGCACCGCGGATCGTGCGGACGATCGACGCGTACGAGCCCAGGCGGCGGCGCAGGCGACGCACGTGGACGTCGACGGTGCGCGCGTCCGGCCGCTCGCCGCTCTCCGTCCACAGCGCATCGATGAGGTCCTCGCGGGACAGGGTCCGGCCCGTGTTGTCCACGAGGGTGGCGAGCAGGTCGAACTCCTTGTTCGTCACGGCCACGGGGGCGCCGTCGGTGTGGATCTCGCGGCGGGGCAGGTCGATCCGCACGGGCGCATGCTCGTTGACGTGGACCTGGGAGCGGACGGGCGCGGCCGTGGGTGCGGTGATCCCGGCGAATCCGCGGCGCGGGACGGGCCCGGCGGACTGACCGGCCTCACCGGGCAGATCCTCCCGGCGGGCGGGCGGGGACAGGCGGGAGGGGATGCGCTGACGGACGGGGCCGTGCAGGCCGGCGGGGCTGCCGGTGGCTGCCTGCGAGCCGTTGGCGACGGCGCGCACGGCATCGATGTCGGCACCCAGTCCGTCCGGTGCCAGCGCGATGATCGCCTGGGTCTCGGCGGCTGCGGCCAGCTGATTCACCTGGTGCTGGAGAGCCTGCGCGATCTCCGTGAGATTCGTGCCCTCGGCGGCGGCCTTCGCCTCGTCGAGTCCGATGTAGAGGATGATGCCGCGCGCTGCGCGGGGGCCTGCGGACACCCCGGTAGGGCCGTAGGTCCGCGGTGCCGTCTGCGGGTCGATGGGTGTCAAACGAGCTCCGGTTCGACGCGCGGCGCGGGCGCTGCGCGGGTGGACTTCAGCGGGCTGGGATGCTGCGGCGGTCATGGCTCTCCTGGCTGGGACTGGCGGGTGCTGCGGCGTGAGGCTCGTTCGCGACCCGGGCAGCGGATCTCAGCGGCGGTCGCGAACGCAGGGCATGCCGGGACAGCGGGCCCGCGTGATGGCGGTGGGAGGGACGAGCATCATGGCTGTCATTCTTGGCCATACCCGTGACGGGAGCAAGCGATTTGTGACGAACGATGACGATATGTGACGCAGTGTCGGGATGTGCTCGCCCTCACGGCTGTGTGGTGAGGGCGAGCGATCCGCATATCCTCGCGGATCGCGGGGAAGCGGGTGGACCTGTTGTATCCATGAGCTGCGATGGCGTCGGAGCGTCATGAAGACGTCATGAAAGGGTCCGCTGCGACGTCATGAAGGCGAATTCTGCGGTCATGAGCACGACGAACGCGGGAGGCGGAACGCGAGATGCAGAATGCGAAAGGCGCCGTCCGGATCTCCGGACGGCGCCTCCCGCGCGATGGTGTGGGCCTGCGGCTCAGACGACTCCGTAGAGGCGATCGCCCGCGTCGCCCAGCCCGGGGACGATGTATCCGCGCTCGTTGAGCTTCTCGTCCAGGGCCGCGGTGTGGACGGTGACCTCCGTGACGCCCTGGTACTTCTCCGAGATCGCGCGGACGCCCTCCGGTGCGCTCACGAGGCAGACGGCGGTCACGCTGGAGACCCCGCGCTCCAGCAGGAAGTCGATCGCCATCGCCAGGGTTCCGCCGGTCGCCAGCATCGGGTCGAGGACGTACACCTGCCGGCCCGTGAGGTCAGCGGGCAGTCGCTCCGCGTACGCGTGGACCTGGAAGGTGTCGTCGTCGCGGACCATGCCCAGGAATCCGACCTCGGCGGTGGGCAGGATCTTGAGCATGCCCTCGAGCATGCCCAGGCCTGCGCGCAGGATGGGGACGACGACGGGGCGGGGCGAGGACAGAGCAGTGCCGGTGGTCGTGGCGACCGGGGTCGTCACCTGGCGCGGCTCGGTGCGGATGTCCCGGGTGGCCTCGTAGGACAGGAGCATGACCAGCTCGTCCGTGAGCGTGCGGAAGCGGGAGGAGTCGGTCGTCTCGTCCCGCAGGACGGTCAGCTTGTGGGCGATGAGCGGGTGGTCCGCGACGTGGAGGTCCATACCGGAAATCTACCGGAGAACCCGGGGCGGAGGCGGTGACATCCGCGCGGGATCGGAGACAATGGGGGCATGTCGTACTTCACCGCAGTGCTCACCCGCGCAGATGATTCCTTCCAGCTCGTCGACCTCGTCCTGGAGGACGTGGAGGACCTGGCTGACCTCGCCGACCTGGTCGACGGGGTGGGCGACGGATCCGCGGACGGCGAAGCGGTCGCCGTCATCGAGCACGAGGACGAGTGGTTCGGACTCATCCGCATCGTCGAGGGCGACGCGACCGTGTTCCTCTCCGACGTCTCTGCTGCGGCGGCCAGCCCGTACGCGGACCTGCTGGCCGACTACCTCGACTCCCGCACGGACGAGTACGAGGAGGACGAGGAGCCCGCCGACGAGCAGGACGAGGACGCGGAGGATGACGACGACGAGGCCGACGAGGACGCGCAGATGCTCGACCTGGACCAGTCGTCTGAGTGGGGCGGCGATCCCGGACTGTTCGCGGACGCGGGTGTGAGCGCGGACGAGCTCCTCGCGCAGCTGGAGCGCCACGGTGCGGACCCCGCCCGCGTCGTCGCCCACGTGGGGGAGGCCGCGGGCTTCGCCGATGCGCTGGAAGCCGCTCGCTGACCCGATGACCGCCTCCGCCGGCCGGCCGGCAGCCCGCTCCGGCCTTGCCCCGAGACCGGAGCACGAGGCCTGGATGCGCATGGCGCTGGCCGTCGCCGCCGAGGCCGCCGCATCCTCCGATGTCCCCGTGGGCGCCGTCGTCGTCGACGCGGACGGGGCGGTGCGCGGGATCGGGCACAACGTGCGCGAGGCCGTCCATGACCCCACGGGTCACGCCGAGGTCGTGGCTCTGCGTGCAGCGGCCGCGGACCTGGGCCGCTGGAGACTGGATGGCACGGTGCTGGTCGTGACGCTGGAGCCGTGCGTCATGTGCACGGGTGCGGCCGTGGCCGCGCGGGTCGACGGCATCGTGTTCGGGGCGTGGGATGACAAGGCCGGTGCGTGCGGATCTGTCTGGGACCTGGCCCGCGACCGCGCCTCCCTGCACCGACCGGAGGTCACTGGGGGCATCCTGGCGGACGAGTGCGCTCGGCTGCTGACGGACTTCTTCGCGGATCAGCGCGAGGGGGTGCGCGGCGAGGAGCGGGGTGACGGTGCCGGCGGGCGTGCCTGAGTCCGAGTCATGGAGGCTCGGTGCCGCCGGGGTGCGGCGACATCATCTGTGCGCGGGTGTCGCGCGGCTCACATCGCTCCGATTGGGTGCTGAGGCCCGACGTGTGTAAAGTATTCCGCGGTAGCGTGTCCGAGCGGCCGAAGGTGCGACACTCGAAATGTCGTGTACGGCAACCCCGTACCGTGGGTTCAAATCCCACCGCTACCGCCAGGTGAAACGCCGGGTCTCAGATTCTGAGATCCGGCGTTTTCGCGTTCCCGGCTCGGCGTCGCCAGCCGTCCCTCGCGAAAGGGGCGTGAGAAGGTCAGTGCTTGAAGTGGACGAAGAGCCGCCCGTGGTTCTTGCTGTCCTTCTCCACCCGGTGGTACCGAGCCTTGATGTCCTTGCGGTCGAGGAACCGGAGGACCCGCTTCTTCAGCTGGCCGCTGCCCTTGCCGGGGATGATCTCGACCGTCTTCGTCCGGGTGCGCTCCGCCTCCGCGAGGATCCCCTCCAGCGCACGGTCGATGTCCGTGCCCCTGTTGTAGATGTCGTGCAGGTCGAGCGTGAGCTTCATGCCGCCAGCGTAGACGGCGGACGGGCGCCGGACCTCGATCACCGAGGCCCGACGCCCGTCTCCTTCAACTCAGATTCGGCCAGCGAAGACGCAGCCGCCTACTGCTCTCAGCCCTCCACGCGCTCGATCGCGCGGGAGAGGCGCGCGATCCCCTCGCTCATCCGGTCGACCGCGGTGCGGGAGAAGCTCAGGCGGATGTTCGAGCTCGCCCGGCCGTCCGCGAAGAACGGTCCGCCCGGCACGAACGCGGTGCCCTCCTCGACCGCGGCAGCCGCCAGCGCCTTCGAATCCACACCCGGGATGTCCAGCCACGTGAAGAACCCGCCAGCAGGGTGCGTCCACGACGCGCGATCGCCCAGCCCCTGCGCCAGCGCGTCCATGAGGCCGTCGCGACGCACCGAGTACGCCTCCCGCAGGACCGGCAGCGACGCCGCGTAGTGCCCCTCGGTGATGTAGGACTCGAGGATCGTCTGCCCCAGCGCGCCCGCGCACTGGTCCGTGTTCGTCTTCGCCTGCGCCATCGCGTCGATGACCGTCGCGGGACCCGCGGCCCAGCCCATGCGCGTGCCGGGGGTGAAGGTCTTGGAGAACGTGCCGATCTGCACCGTCACGTCCGGCCCCAGCGCGTACACGGAGTCGATGTACGAGCCGTCGAACGCGAGGTCCCGGTACGCGACGTCCTCGATGATGAGCAGGCCCAGGCGCCGGGCGATCTCGACGATCTCGCGGCGCCGCTCGACGGGCAGCCACAGGCCGGACGGGTTCTGGAAGTCCGGGATCACGTAGATCACCTTGGGCGTGTGACCGGCGGCGACGGCCTGGGCATGCGCCTCCTCGATCGACGCGGGCACCAGGCCCTCGTCATCGTTGCGCATCGAGAAGCACGCCCCGTCGTGCGACCGGAAGACGCTGAAGGCGCCCAGGTAGGACGGCGCCTCGACGAGCACGGCATCCCCGTGGTCCAGCATCGCCTTCGACACGAGCGTGAGCGCGTCGACGCCGCCGGACGTCACGATCAGCTCGTCCGGTGCGGGGAGCACGCCCTGCGTCCGCTGGACCTCCTCCCGCAGGACCTCCCGCAGAGACGCGAGGCCGTAGTTGGGCGCGTACTGCAGGGCGACCTGCGGCTTCGAGGCGATCGCCTTCGCGGCGGTCTCGCCCAGCAGGTCCGTGTCGTAGAGGGTCGGGTCGGGGAAGCCCCCGGAGAAGTCGACGAGGTCGCCCCCCGCGGAGGCAAGAGCGAGGACGGCGGACAGTTCGCTGGGGCCCGCCTGCGCGCGTGCGGCGAGCCGTGCGAACCACTCATCATGTGTGGTCTCAGTCATAGCCGCATCCTAGGTCGACCCGCACCCCGCCGCCGAGGCCGTCCGCACCTCGACATGGCACGCGCCTCAGTCGGGCGGATCCGCCGTGAGATACCCGTGGGCGAACCTCAGCAGCCCCGTGAACGCCTGCGTCTGCGCGGACGCGTGGGACAGGAACAGGTCGTGCATCGCACCCGGCACCCGATTGAGGACGACCGTGCGGCCCAGCTGGATCGACCGGCGCGCGATCGCATCGACGTCCAGCACGATGTCCGTCGCCTCCATCTCCGGGTCATAGCCGATCTTCCGCAGGCTGCGGGTGGAGGTCTGGACGAGGACGGGGATGTCGAGGTCGAGGCCGTCCTCCACCTCCTCGTGGCCAGCGAAGACCGCGCGCAGCCAGCCGGCGTAGACGGGGAATGAATCGGACGGCTTGAGGCGCGCGTCGTACGGCAAGCGCCCGTGCGCCGCGGACGTCGCGACGACCGTGTGGTTGGGCAGGTGCAGGCGCAGCGCCGTCGTCGCCGTCCGTCCCAGCCCCATGATGGGCTGGAGGATCTTGCGGATCGCGGTCGAGTACTGGAACTCCAGCCACGGCGAGTTGAGGGTGATCCCCGTCAGCCGCCCCGGATTCCGGTGCGCCCACAGCACGGCGATGAGGCCGCCGGTCGAATGCGCGGACAGGACGATCCGACGACCGGGGTGCGCCTCCTCGATGACCTCGAGGGCGGCCTCCAGATCCGCGTCGTACTCCGACAGGTCCGTGATGAACCCCGGCCGCTGCAGGTCCTCGTCGTCGTCCGTGCGCGCGTGGTTCGCCCGCTGCACGCGGTCGGGATCGAGGTTGCGGCCGTACCCCTGCAGGTCGAGCGCGTAGAAGCGGGCACCCAGATGAGCCCAGAACCGGGCGAGATGCGCGTGGTAGAAGTAATCGGACCAGCCGTGGACGAAGAGGACGACGACGTCATCCAGGAACTGCTCCGGCAGTGACGCGGCGAGGGGGATCCACGTCTCCCGATCGATGAGGGGAGCCGGACGGGCGCCGGGGGCGGCCTCGGGCGTGTGCTCCACCAGCGTGGCCTGCGCGCCGTCGGGCAGCGGCAGGGTGAGCGAGCGGAACTCCGGGCCCAGCACGTCCGGTGCCCACGGCCGGTCGGCCGAGGGAGCGGTGTGCGGGGGCGCGGCATCCGGGGAAGGGGTCTCCATCGCTTCAGTCTGCCGCACCCGTCTGAGCCGCACCTGGTCGCGGCGAT
>DWZY01000365.1 GCA_019117325.1 Candidatus Brevibacterium intestinigallinarum | reverse complement strand
CCGGCCGAACCGCGACGCGCTGATCGTCGCGGCGGCCAGCAGCAGCCAGGTGGTGAGGCTCAGGAGCACGGAGAGCGTGATCGAACCGCGGAAGTTCGTGCTCGCGAGCGTGTTGAGGTAGACGGGCAGCGTGTTGATCGACAGGGTCGCCGCGACCGTGAACTCCGCGATGGAGAGCGCGAAGGTGTAGAAGGCGGAGAACATGACGGAACCCGCGATGTTGGGCACGACGACGCGCACCAGGGTCGTGATGGTGCCGGCGCCCAGAACCGCGGAGGACTCGACCAGCGTGCGCAGGGACAGGGTCGACAGGCCCGCATCGATCGAGCGGTAGGTGAAGGGCAGGCACAGCACCGCGTAGGTGCCTACGAGGACCAGGGGCAGATCCTGTGACTGCAGCGTCGCGCTGATCTGCATGCCCAGGCTGCCGCGCCCTTGGGAAGCGAGGCCTCGCAGAACGGAGGATAGGCCTGCCACGAGCGCGATCGCGGGGATCACCAGGGGCAGTGTGCAGATGACGCTGAGGACCGGTCGGAGCCGGGGCGTCCAGAGGTGGACCGCGACGACGGCCGGTACGAGGGTGCCCACGAGCAGCACGACGGTGAGTCCTGCGACGACCAGGCTGCGGGTGAGCGGCGCGACGATCGCGCCGGCTCCGGTGAGTCCGGAGAGCCCGGACGTTGTGAAGGTGCCATCGGAGCGGAAGAACGCGTAGGACAGCGAGCTGAGCTGTGGGGTGAGGATGAAGATCGCCAGGGCGACGATCGGCAGCCATGCGAGAACCCGTCCGGCGGTGCGTGTGCGGGGTGCGGCGCTCATGCGTCCAACCACCGTGCCGTGCGCCGCGAGAGCGCGTTGAAGGCGACGAGGACGACGACGGCTATCGCGCCGGTCGTCACACCCAGAGCCATCGCGACTCCTTCGCCGCCGGTCGCGGCGGAACCGGCCAGCTGGCCGGCGATCTCCAGCGGAATGAGCGGCAGCGCTCCCGAGCCGATGAGCACCGCTGCTGAGGCGTGGGTGCCGAATGCGGCCCCGAACATGAGGATCCAGGCACCCAGCAGAGCGGGCGTGATGACGGGAAGGCCCACACGGCGCCAGAAGGTGAGCGCGGTGCCGCCCAGCGATGTGTTCGCCTCGCGCCACTGCCGTCGCAGCGCAGTGAAGCTGGGCAGTGTCAGGAGGATCATCGTAGGGATGAGGAAGTACTGGTACATGAGAATGAGGCCCTTCGTGCTGTAGAGCGTGAAGGCCGGGTCGACGGCGTTCACGAGGGCGATGAAGTAGCCGGTGTTGCCGACGGCGACGATGAAGGAGAACGCGAGGGGGACTCCGCCGTCGTTCGCGAGGACGCTGGAGATGACGGCGGTGACAGAGTCCACGACCTTCGAGCGGACGGTGGAGATGGCCCACGCGCAGATGCCGCCCAGGACGGCGGCGACGGTGGCGGAGGTGAAGGACAGGAACAGGCTGTTCTGCAGGGCCAGGGCACGGGAGCCGGAACCCAGAGCGGCGTAGTTGCCGATCCCAAGAGCGCTGGAGCTGCGTGTCTCACCGGGGACGATGAGTGACGTGACCGTCATTCCGATGATGGGAATCGCGAAGAAGAGGATGATGATGAGCGCAAGCGGTGCGAGCGCCGCCCAGCCCGGCGACGCCGCACGTCGCCGGGCCGGGTGGCTCGATCCAGCCGCCTCGGGCAGTGCTGTCGGGTGGTCGACCGCTGTCATCCGACCGCCTTGGCCCAGTTCTCCGCGAGCGTCTCCTGCTGAGTCTCGCGCTGCTCCTGCGTGGGCTGGGGGGCCTCCTCCGAGGCCTCATCCGGCAGAGCGGAGAGCGCGTCCTCGTCGACCGTGCCCGCTTCGATCATGGCATCGAGCCGGCCCGGCTGGACGTAGCCCTCCAGGAGGATGTTCTGGCCCTCGTCGCTGAAGACGAACTCCTGCCACAGGCGGGCGACCGCCGGGTGCGGTGCATCGTCGTTGATGGACGCGGCGTAGTAAGAGGCGACGGTGCCGTCGGAGGGGATCATCGTCTCCAGCTCGATGCCGCCGTCCGCGAGGTCATCGGCCCACTGCAGGAGCAGGTAGTCCCAGTTCACCACGATGGGCGTCTCGCCGGTCTCGACCGTGCCGGCGTCCGCCTCCGCGGGGATGAGGATGCCGCGCTCGGAGAGTTCTGCGAAGTAGTCGATGCCTGGCGTGATGTCGTCGAGCGACCCGCCGTTCGCGAGGGACGCGGCGAGGACCGCCATGAAGGAGCTCTCGCCGGTCGTGGGGTTGCCGGGGAGGGCGACCTTGCCGCTGTACTCGTCATCGAGGAGGTCCTCGAAGGATTCGGGGCACGTGTCGATCGCCGTCGCATCGCACCCGATCGCCATGGTGCCGCCCAGGTGGTTGTACCAGGTGCCGGTCTCCGACTTCATGTCTTCCGGCAGGTCGTCGGCGGTCTCCGGGTAGTACTCGGCGAGCAGGCCCTCGGCGTCGGCTGAGACCGCGAAAGACTCACCGGTGTCGAGGTAGTCGAGCGAGTTTTCCTGTCCCTGACGGTTCTTCACGGCGTTGATGAGGTCCTGGCTGGCGCCGCTCGAGGTGTCGTTCTCGATCGCGATGTCGTAGGTCTCGGAGAACGTCTCGAGGAGCTCGCCGTAGTTCGCCCAGTCCTCGTAGAGGCCCATGACGTTGAGAGTGCCCTCCGCCTGAGCCGCTTCGATGAGGGCGTCCATCCCGCCGCCTTCCTCCACCGAGGTCGCTGCCCGCCACTGTGCGGATTCTTCGGTCTCCGCGCCCCCTCCACCGCAGGCGGACACCGCCGCGAATGCTCCGATCGTGAGGGCCGCTGCTGCTGCTCGTGTGCGCTTCCGCATGTCTCCGTGCACCTTTCGGTTGTGTGCCGCACAGCAGAGCGTGCGGCCGCGGGGTGTCGTGGGGCCTTCTTCACCTTCAGTGCCTGCGAGGCTCATGTCAATAGATATGACTAGTGAAGTTATGACGACAGGCCAAACTTCACTGGTGAGGATTGCTTGGAGGGGAGGGTTGGGGAACGGCACGGTGAACAGTCGGTGAGGAGGCGGTGCGGCGGGTTAGCGTTAGGTCATCGAATGGGTAAACCTCGGTGCGGCGCCCAGGGCGTGTGCCCCGGCAGGGCAGGAGGGAAGAGGGCGATGACGGTCGGAGCGAATGGTCGGGAGGCACCGGCCGCAGGGGTGCGGTACGAGCAGATCGCAGAGGACATCCGGTCGGAGATCCGCTCGGGCAAGCGAGTCGTCGGCGACCTCCTCGAATCCGAGGCGGTGCTGGCTGGGTCGTTCGGAGTCTCACCTGGGACTGTCCGCGAGGCCCTGCGTCTCCTCGTGGCGGAGGGGACGCTCAGCAGCCGGCGCGGAGCCCGGAAGTCGGTCCTGCGCGTGCCGCGGGCGGCGACGGCGCAGGAGGAGTTCCGCAGCTTCGCGCAGTGGGCGATGGCGCACGGACGCCAGCCGGGCGGACGCGTCGTCGAGCAGCGGTGGGAGATCGCGGGCGAGGAGACGGGGCGCGCGATCATGGTGGATCCTCGCTCCCGGGTCCTGCGGGTCCTGCGCGTGCGCAGCCTGGACGGTGAACGTGTGATGGTCGAGCGGACCAGCTATCCGGAGCGCCTCGGAGTGCTCGTCGAGACGATGCCGCCGGACCTGGAATCGGTGACGCGGGAACTCACGGATGTGCACGGCATCGTGTTCGCGGGAGCCGACCACGTGTTCTCCGCCGCCGTCTGCGGACAGCAGGACGCCGCGCTGCTGGGAGTTGCGCGCGGGCGTCCCCTCCTGCGCCACCGCCGCGTCAGCCGCAGCGCGACCGGTGAGCCCCTCGAGGTGTCGGAGGACCGCTACCTCGCCAACACTCTGTCCGTCGCGGTGTCTGATCGCCGCGCCGTCAACGCGATCGGGTGGCTCTCGCCCGAGGAGTCAGGGTGGCTCTGACACGCAGAGCTATCCGTGCAGATCAGTCCTCGGGCGCGTGGCGCTCGAGGAAGGAGTAGACCTCCGTCGTGTCCACACCGGGGAAGACGCCCGGCGGCAGCGCGGCCAGCAGAGACGCGTGCGTGCGCGCGGACGGCCAGCTGGCGTCCTCCCACTTCTTCGCCAGATCGTCCGGCGCCTGCCGGCAGCACGTGGGGTCCGGGCAGTTCGAGGCCGACCGCTTCGTCGTCTCCCGGCCCTCGAACCAGCCCACGTGGGCGAAGGGGACGCCCACACTCACGGAGAAGTCGCCGCCGGGCAGCACGCGAGCCGTGCACCAGAACGTGCCGGCTGGCGTGTCCGTGTACTGGTAGTAGGGGCTGAACCGGTCCGCCACCCGGTGCACGGTGCGCGACGTGAACCGCTTGCAGGCGTACTGCCCCTCGATCGCACCCAGGGGATCGGTGGGGAATGGGAGCCCGTCGTTCGAGTAGGCCTTGTGGACCGTTCCAGAAGAATGGACCTTCATGAAGTGCACGGGCAGTCCCAGCTGGGCCGTCGCGAGGTTCGTGAACCGATGCGCGGCCGTTTCGTACGAGACCCCGAACACGTCACGGAGCCCTTCAATGGAAATCTCTCGATTCTTCTTCGCCTTCTGGAGCAGCGGAACGGCCTCCGACTGGGGCAGCATGAGGGCCGCCGCGAGGTAGTTCGCCTCGACCCGCTGGGTGAGGAACTCCTCGTAGTCCGCGGGAGCGGAATGGCCCAGGAGATGCGAGGCCAGGGCGGTCAGCAGGTGCGAGCGGGGGTCGTGCCCGGTCACGTCGTCGTGCGACAGGTAGAGCCGCTGGTTGCGGGTGTCAGACACCGCGCGCGTGGACGACGGCAGATCCGAGACGTAGTGCAGCGAGTACCCCAGATGATCCGCGATCCGGGCCGTCTGCCGCTGCGACAGCGGACCGCCGCTGTAGCCGATCCGCTCGAGCACGTCCTGGGCGACCCGCTCGAGCTCCGGGAAATGATTGCCCTGCGCGCGCATCTGCTCGCGCAGCACGCGGTTGACCCGCCGAGCCTCCTCCGGGGTCGCCGCTCGGCGGCGCACCATCGTGGACAGCTGGCGCTGCAGGCCGGCGATCGCCTCGAGCGCGTCCTGCGGCAGCGACTTCACCTTGACCGATGGCAGGTGCAGCGACGTGTAGAGGGGCGAGAGCTGGTTCCGCTCGACCTCCAGCTCCAGCGCCTGCCGTGCGTCGACCGGGGTGGGGTCCAGCAGGTCGTCCGTCGTGACGCCCAGCGCGGTGGCGAGGTCCCGCAGCTGCCCCAGGGAGGGCTCCCGCTTGCCGTTCTCCAGGACGGAGATCTGCGACGGTGCGCGATCGATCCGCTCGCCCAGTTCGCTCAGCGTGAGGCCCGCCTCCGTGCGGAAGTGGCGGATCCGTCTGCCGATGCTCAGAGCATCCGCGGCGGGCTGGGAGCGAGCCTCATCCGAGCTCTCTGTCGCGCGTCGCACGCGTCCTGTGATCACCATGCCTCCACTGTGGCACAGCTCACCGAGTTTGCGAAATAATCCACATTCTTCACTCAGGCAGAAGAGCTTTAGAACTTCGGTCGAAAATCTCTACTCCGACCGGATCGGCTCCGGAAGACTGGATGTCACAACGCAGCACCCCGCCGCACCGACGGCACCGCACCGGGACGACCGGCACGGAGCAGACATCCAGTCGGAGCGGCCAACCCCTGAAGGAGATAGACGATGACGCAGCAGGACATCCACGACGCACAGGCCATCCAGCGCGATTGGGCCACGAACCCCCGGTGGTCGGGCATCGCCCGTGACTACACGGCAGAGGACGTCGTCAAGCTCCGCGGCTCCCTCATCGAGGAGCACACGCTGGCCCGCCACGGCGCCGAGCGCCTGTGGGACCTCCTCCACACCGAGGACTTCGTCAACTCCCTGGGCGCCCTGACCGGCAACCAGGCCGTCCAGCAGGTCAAGGCCGGTCTCAAGGCCATCTACCTCTCCGGCTGGCAGGTCGCGGCGGACGCGAACGTCGCCGGTCAGACCTACCCGGACCAGTCGATCTACCCGGCGAACTCGGTCCCGCAGGTCGTCCGCCGCATCAACAACGCGCTCATGCGCGCCGACCAGGTGGAGCGCTCCGAGGGCGACCTCAAGGTCGACGACTGGTTCGCCCCGATCGTCGCGGACGCGGAGGCCGGCTTCGGCGGCACCGCGAACGTCTACGAGCTCATGCGCGGCATGATCGCTGCGGGTGCGGCCGGCGTTCACTTCGAGGACCAGCTGGGCTCGGAGAAGAAGTGCGGTCACCTGGGCGGCAAGGTGCTCGTCCCCACGTCGCAGCACATCCGCACGCTCAACACGGCCCGCCTGGCGGCGGACGTGGAGAACGTTCCCACCCTGGTCGTCGCCCGCACGGACGCCGAGGCCGCCACGCTCATGACGTCCGACATCGACCCGCGCGACCAGAAGTACGTCACCGGTGAGCGCACGGCCGAGGGCTTCTACAAGATCAAGAACGGCATCGAGCCCTGCATCGACCGCGCGCTGGCCTTCGCTCCCTACTCGGACCTGCTGTGGATGGAGACCTCCACGCCGGACCTCGAGGTCGCGAAGCGCTTCGCCGAGGCGGTCCACGCGGAGTACCCGGACCAGATGCTCGCGTACAACTGCTCGCCGTCGTTCAACTGGAAGAAGCACCTGGACGACGCGACGATCGCGAAGTTCCAGCGCGAGCTGGGCGCGATGGGCTACAAGTTCCAGTTCATCACGCTGGCTGGCTTCCACTCCCTCAACCACTCGATGTTCGACCTGGCTCACGGCTACGCCCGCGAGCAGATGAAGGCGTACGTCGAGCTGCAGGAGAAGGAGTTCGCCTCCGAGGACCGCGGCTACACGGCCACGCGTCACCAGCGCGAGGTGGGCACCGGCTACTTCGACCTCGTCGCCACCGCCGTCAACCCGGATTCGCAGACGACCGCGCTCAAGGACTCGACCGAGTCCGCTCAGTTCACCAGCTGAGCCACAAGCCGAGGTCCCGGCCGACAGGTCGGACACCTCACCGCCCGGATCAGTCGACCGAGCCAGTCGGCTGATCCGGGACAGGCGGATCGGCCGGTCCGGCGCAGGGTTTCTGGGGTTTCCCTGCGCGGGGCCGGCCGATTTCCTCATCCGCCCACCCGACTCACACCCTGACTCGCACTCTCCCGCACGTTCCCCTTCCCCGCACCACTCGCACAGGAGTCACCATGTCCACCCATACGGCACCCGCATCGCAGGAGCTGAACCCGTCCATGTCCGCTCGGGCCGCAGGCGGCCGCATGGTTGTCGCCGGCCCGATGGAGCCCACGTTCGACACCGTCCTCACCCACGAGGCGCTCGACTTCCTGGCAGCCCTCCACGCCGAGTTCCTCACGGAGCGCCGGGTCCTCCTGGCCGACCGCGAGCCGCGCCACCGCGCGATCGCCCGCGGCGAGCTGCCGACCCACCGCGAGGACACCCGCCACATCCGCGAGGATGCGAGCTGGACGGCGATCGGCCACGAGGGCGCGCCCGGCCTGTCCCGCCGCCGCGTCGAGATCACCGGCGCACCGGACGGCCGGACCGCCGTCAACGCGCTCAACTCCGATGCAGACTCGTGGCTCGCGGACTTCGAGGATGCGATGTCCCCCACCTGGAGGAACGTCGTGCTGGGCCAGGTGAACCTGCGCGCGGCCGTGCGCAACCGCCTCAAGCACGTGACCCGGGTGGGCAAGTACTACGAGCAGCGCTCCAGCCGCCGCCCCGATGCCGCTCAGCCCACGATCGTCGTGCGTCCTCGCGGCCTCCACATGCCCGAGGCCCACCTGCGGTACGTGGACCGGAACGGTGCGGAGACCGCGGCCTCGGCGTCGCTGGTGGACTTCGGCCTGTACGTGTTCCACAACGCGGCCGAGCTGGCCGCCCGCGGCAGCGGCACCTACCTCTGCATCCCCAAGATCGAAGGTGCCTCCGAGGCCCGCTGGTGGAACCGCCTCCTGGAGCGCTCGCGCCAGCTCCTGGGCCTGGAGCCCGGCACGCTGCGCACGACCGTCCTCATCGAGACGGTGGGCGCCGCGATCGAGATGGAGGAGATCGTCTGGGAGCTGCGCGACCACTGCGCCGGCCTGCACGCCGGCCGCTGGGACTTCATCTTCTCGATGACGAAGGCGTTCCGCCACGACGTCACCTTCCTCCTGCCGGATCGGAAGGAGGTCACGATGGAGCTGCCGTTCCTCACGCACTACGCGCAGCGCATCATCGACGTGAGCCACCGGCGCGGCGTCCACGCCCTGGGCGGCATGGCGACCGCTTTCCCCGACCGGGAGGACCCGGAGCTCACCGCGGCGGCCCAGGAGGGCGTGCGCCACGACAAGGAGCGGGAGGCAGCGCAGGGCTTCGACGGCACCTGGGTCGCCCACCCCACCCTCATTCCGGTGGCCCGCACGGCCTTCGAGGAGGTGCTGGGCGATGCCGACCACCAGATCGAGCGGATCCCCGCGACCACGGGTTCGGGCGAGAGCGGTCAGATCACGGCGGCCGACCTGCTCTCGCGCGAGGGCCTGCCCACCCCGGAGGACCTGCGCGAGCACGTGAGCGAGGAGGGCGTGCGCACGAACATCCGCGCGTGCCTGGCCTACCTGGACGCATGGCTGTCGGGGAAGGGCGCGCTCAAGGTCGACCACCTCGTCGAGGACGTGTCGAGCGTGGAGATCTCCCGCGCCCAGCTCTGGCAGTGGATCCGCCGCGGCGTGCGGATGGACAACGGCCGGGTGCTCACCCGTCCGCTCGTCGACCGCTACGTGGCCGAAGAGCTCGCGATCACGTCGCGCAACCCGCTCGACCACTTCTGCGACTCCGCGGACCTGCTGCGGTGGGGCGCACTGGGCGACGACCTGCCGGACTCGTTCACCGTCGAGGCGTACCAGCGGTTCATGATCGACCGCACCGTCCGCGAGGCCGGCCAGTTCGCCGCCTGATCCCCGCTGTGACGCCGGTCGGTGCTCGACCGGAACCCATCCCGAGGTGCCGGACCCGTTCGCGGGTCCGGCACCTCGGTAGTATGTGGTGGACACCACCACCGTTCTCGTGAGGAGCCCGATGAGTCAGGGCATGCAGTCGATCGACCGTGCCGCAGCGCTGCTGACCTTCATCGTGAACGCCGCGTCTCCCGTTTCCTTCACCGAGGTGGTCGAGGCATCCGGCCTGGCACGGTCGACGGTGTCCCGGCTGCTCACCTCGCTCCACGAGAACGGTCTGCTGGAGCGGATGTCCGACGGCCGCTATCGCGGCGGGCCCCTCTTCGCCGCGTACGCCGCCCGCTTCGACCGGACGGAGGCGCTGGCCGCCGCGGCCCAGCCCACCCTCGACCGGCTGGGTGAATCGACGGGTGAGACCGTCAACCTGGGCCTGCCCAGCGGCGATCGGGTCGTCCACGCCGCCCAGGTCGATTCGCAGTACGTGCTGGGCGCCACCAACTGGGTCGACATCGAGGTGCCCTCCCACTGCTCGGCGCTGGGGCTGGTGCTCCACGCGTACGGCGTCCTCGATCTGCCGGCCGGGCCGCTGGCCCGCTGCGCCGATGGCGTGCTCGTGTCCGAGGAAGCGCGGGCCGAAGAGGCTCAGGCGATTCGCACGCGCGGCTACGCGGTCACCCACGGGGACTTCGAGGAGGGGCTCGATGCGGTCGCGGCTCCCGTCCGCGGTCCGGGCGGCGCGGTGCTCGCGGCGATCGGCATCTCCGGACCCTCCGTGCGACTGGGCCCGCGCATCGACGAGATGGGCCGCCTCCTGGTGAGCGAGGCGACGGAGCTGGCGCACAGCATCGCGAACCTGTCCGCGGGTGGCTGAGGGGCGCGGGACTCCATCAGTCCTCGCTGGATCGATCACCTCTGGCGCGCCGCGGCCCGCCCTCGACTGTGCCGGTCAGTCCTCGCCGGAGGCCAGCCAGGCCTCCGTGCGCTCGATCTCGTTGAACGTGTAGACGTGGAGGCCCGCGACGCCGGCTGCGGGATCCGTGAGGGTCTCACTCATTCTGTCGACGAGGCGCTGCGCGGCGAAGCCGCCCGGCGTCAGCAGGCGGGCGACGGTCCCGGCCTTCCCGCGGACGAACCGCAGCGACTGACCCACGCCGATCCGTGCGCCCACGCGGGCCAGCCGCGCGGCATCCACCCGGCCGGGCACACCCAGCCACAGGGGAAGAGTCGTCCCCTCCCGCCGGACGTCCCGCACCCAGTCGCGCACGGTGCTCGCGTCGAAGCACAGGTTGCTCACCATCTGGGTTGCGAACGCATGCTTGGCCGCCAGGGCGGCCACGACCTCGGCGGCGGGGATGGTGGGGTGCGGCTCCGGGTATGCGGCCACACCCACGGTGCGGAACGGGTGGTCCAGCTCGGCCAGATCCGCAAGCAGTTCCAGCGACGAGGTGTACGCGCCGGGACCGGGTGTCGCATCGCCGCCGGGCACGAAGAGCGCGTCGATGCCGTCCGCGGCCAGGCGCTCCACGATCTCCGCCAGATGGGGGCGGCCCGCGACCATACGGGCGGCGATGTGCGGGACGACGGTGCGGCCGTCGGCGCGCAGGGCGCCGGCCAGATCGAGTGTCGCGTCGAGGCCCAGCGACTCCGAGGCCGTGATCGTCACGGTGCGATGCACGGGGGAGAGGGTGCGGACATCGTCGAGGATCCCGCGCGTGGGGATCACCTCGAGCCGCGCGCCGTGGAGCAGCGACTGCACGGTCGCGGCGGGAGTCTGGTTCTGTCCTGATCCGGGAGCCATCGTCACTCCTTCGGGGCGGATGACTGTGGGGTCCGGCTCTTGCCGGTCCGGTCCGTTGAATCTTACACTGGAGACCCGGACAGTGGGAATGGAGTTCCGGTGGGCAGGACTCAACGGTGAGGAGTGCGCCATGAGTTTCAACGTCCCTTCGATCGACCAGCGGGACAGGATCGTCCCGATCAATCTGCGCCAGTCCGGACCCACGCCCGTGGAGATGCTCATCGACACCCGAGTGCGGAAGTCCCCGTACTGGGCGCTGTCCATGGAGCACGGCTGCTGGCGCGCCTCCATCTACAACCGCATGTACCACCCGCGCGGATACGTCCGCCCGGAGGACGGCGGGATGATGGTCGAGTACGACTCGCTCGTGAATGACGTGACCCTGTGGAACGTCGCGGTCGAGCGCCAGATCCGCGTGCAGGGGCCGGACGCCGAGGCGTTCGTCGACCGGGTCATCACCCGCGACGCGACGAAGATCCCCGTCATGCGGGCCCGCTACGTCATCCTCTGCACGGAGGAGGGCGGGATCCTCAACGACCCCGTGCTGCTGCGGGTGGGCCAGGAGGAGTTCTGGTTCAGCCTCTCCGATTCAGACCTCATGCTCTGGCTCAAGGGCCTGAATGTGGGCTGGCAGATGGACGTCGACATCGCAGAGATCGACGTCTCTCCCGTCCAGATCCAGGGTCCCCGGTCGCTGGACCTCATGGTCGACCTCGTGGGCGAGGAGATCGCGCAGGTGCCCAGCTACGGGCTCATGCGCGCGACGATCGGCGGCTGCGAGGTCGTCATCTCGCAGACCGGGTTCAGCGGTGAGAAGGGCTACGAGATCTACCTCCAGGACGCGACCCTCCACGCGGAGACGCTGTGGCACGCGATCCTGGAAGCAGGCGAGAAGCACCGCCTGCGGGTCGTCGCTCCCGCGCACCACCGCAGGATCGCGGCCGGCATCCTCTCCTGGGGACAGGACATGGATGCGGAGACGCTGCCGTTCCAGGTGAACCTGGGCTATCAGGTGCCGCGGAACAAGCTGAGCGACTACGTGGGCAGGTCGGCACTCGAGGCCGCGCGCGCCGCGATGGAGGACGGACAGCCACCGTTCACGATGCAGCTGGTGGGGATGAAGCTGGCCGGTCGTCCCATCGATGACTACGCGCCGGACTTCTGGCTCATCAGCGAGCAGCAGCACGGGGAGCCTGTGGGATACGTGACGTCCCCCTGGTACTCGCCGGAGCTGGGCACCAACATCGCGATGGGCTTCGTCCCGCTGCGCAGCACCGCGCTGGGCACGAAGCTGTGGGTCTGGCTGCCGGACGTGTACGCGGAGACGCCCGGGACGCCGGTCGCGGCGGAGGTCGTCGAGATGCCCTTCCGCCCGTCGGAGAACCCCAACCAGCGGGAGCGGCTGCGGGTCAAGGGTCTGGACTCCGCAGTCTGACGGCGAGGAGGAGGCCGAGGCCGTGGCCGGGTGAGACCGGTGCCGTGGCCTCGGCCAGGGCCGGGTGAGGCAATGCGACCCTCGCTGTCGGAACGGTCTGAATCGCGCTAGTCTTGAGTCATTGAAGATAACGGTCGGGCCGTCGCATCTGCGCGATGGCACCCGATCGTGGTGACAGGAGGATGCGCACGATGGACATGCTCGACAACGGCCCCAACCCCAATGCCTTCAACATCGAAGAGGCGACGGTGGAGAACGACGACTACCGCCGCGTCGTGTGGACGGGCCGTCACCTGCAGGTGACGCTCATGTCGATCCCCGTCGGCCAGTCGATCGGGCTGGAGGTGCACCCGGACAACGATCAGTTCCTGCGCATCGAGGCGGGCGAGGGCCGCTGCGTGATGGGCCCTGCGGAGGACCAGCTGAACTTCCAGCAGGACGTTTCCGACGACTGGTCGATCCAGGTCCCCGCCGGCGTGTGGCACGACGTCATCAACACGGGCTCGGAGCCGCTGCGCCTCTACTCGATCTACTCTCCCGTCCACCACGCGCACGGCCGCGTGCACCCGACCTTCGAGGATGCCGAGGCGGACGAGGAGTCCGGCGAGGACGTGCCGCCGGCATGGACCGGCCAGGAGCTGCCCCAGTGGACGGTGGGCCCCGTCCGCTGACCCACGTCAGACCTCACCGGGCTCGAACCACTCCCGTTCGGGTTCACACGATTCTCGCGATGTGCAGGCGAACCTCCCTGCACATCGCGAGAATCGTTTCGGGGGACGGCCCCGTGTGAGGGC
>DWZY01000364.1 GCA_019117325.1 Candidatus Brevibacterium intestinigallinarum | reverse complement strand
CAGAACGTCATCGACGAGGTGCTCCACCGGGGGATCCTCGAAGTCCTGCCGCTCACGCACATCCGCGGCCGGTCGCTGCACGATTCCTTCGTCATCGTCGACGAGGCGCAGTCGCTGGAGCGGACCGTGCTCCTGACGGTCCTGTCGCGGCTGGGCGAGAACTCGCGGGTCGTGCTGACCCACGACGTCGCCCAGCGGGACAACCTGCGCGTGGGCCGGCACGACGGGATCACCGCCGTCATCGACAAGCTGGCCGGGCACCCGCTGTTCGCCCACTACACGCTCCAGCGGTCCGAGCGCTCCGCGATCGCCGCGCTCGTGACGGAGGTGCTGGAGGAGGCGGACCTGGCCTGAGCCTCTGCCTGGCGCGCCGTCCGCGTGGACTGCGCGCCAGGGTAGAACGAGACGGCGGCCCCGGGATCAGATCCCGAGGCCGCCGTCCGTGCGTCAGCGTGTGCGGCGCGCGCTCGCGCCGCAGGGGTCGATCAGCGGTAGTCGCCGATCATGGTCGTGACGTCGAGGGCCCGGTCGAGCTCCTCCTCCGTCAGCGAACCGTTCTCGACGAAGCCCAGTGCGATCGTCGCCTCCTTGACGGTGACCTTCTCCGCGACCGCGTGCTTCGCGATCTTCGCGGCGGCCTCGTAGCCGATCACCCGGTTGAGCGGGGTGACGATCGAGGGGGAGGCCTCGGCGAGGAAGCGGGCGCGCTCCTCGTTGGCGGTCAGTCCGTCGATCATCTTCTCCGCCATGACGCGGGAGACGTTCGCCAGCAGGCGGACGGACTCCAGCAGGTTCGCGGCCATGACCGGGATGCCCACGTTGAGCTCGAACGCGCCGTTCGTCGACGACAGGGACACGGTCGTGTCGTTGCCGATGACCTGCGCGGCGGCCTGGATCGCGGCCTCGCAGATGACCGGGTTGACCTTGCCGGGCATGATCGACGAGCCGGGCTGCAGGTCGGGGATGTGCAGCTCGCCCAGACCCGTGTTGGGACCGGAGCCCATCCAGCGCAGATCGTTGTTGATCTTCATGAAGCCGTACGCGATCGTGCGCAGCTGGCCGGAGACCTCGACGAGGCCGTCGCGGTTGGCCTGGGCCTCGAAGTGGTTGCGCGCCTCCGTGATGGGCAGGCCCGTCTGCTCCGCCAGCAACTCGACGACGCGGGCGGAGAAGCCGGCGGGCGTGTTGATGCCGGTGCCCACGGCAGTGCCGCCCTGGGGGACCTCTGCGACGCGGGGCAGCGAGGCGTCGATCCGCTCGATGCCGTAGCGGACCTGCGCGGCGTATCCGCCGAACTCCTGGCCAAGCGTCACCGGGGTCGCGTCCATGAGGTGGGTGCGGCCGGACTTCACGATGTCGCGGAACTCCTCCGCCTTGCGCTCCAGCGACGTCGCGAGGACGTCGAGCGCCGGCTGGAGGTCGGTGACGAGGGCATTCGTCACGGCGACGTGCACGGAGGTGGGGAAGACGTCGTTGGACGACTGCGAGGCGTTCACGTGGTCGTTGGGGTGGACGGTGACGTCCGTGCCCTCGAGCTCGCGGTTCGCCAGCTGCGACAGGACCTCGTTCGTGTTCATGTTCGACGAGGTGCCGGAGCCGGTCTGGAACACGTCGATCGGGAACTGCGAGTCGTACTCACCGGTGATGACCTGGTCCGCGGCCGCACGGATCGCGGCGGCGCGCTGCGCGTCCAGGACACCCAGCTCCTCGTTCGCGGTCGCTGCGGCCTTCTTGACCTGTGCGAGCGCGGCGATGTGCTCGCGCTCAAGGGTCTTGCCGGAGATCGGGAAGTTCTCCACCGCGCGCTGGGTCTGTGCGCTGTACAGGGCGTCGACGGGGACCTTCACTTCGCCCATGGTGTCGTGCTCGATGCGGTATTCCTGCGTCATGCTGTCCTTCGCTCCTAGGGGATCGTGGGATGGGGGTGGAAGTGCGTGCGCGGTCTCAGCCGCGGGTGAGGAGGTCGACGGGCTGCCCCTCGGCGTCGACGATGGGGCCCAGGTGGGCGACGGTCGAGACGCGCCCGTCCTCCAGCCGGTACGTGAGGCCGACGATCTCCAGGCGCCCCTCGCGGAGCGCGCGCTTGATGATCGGCGAGCGCTGGGGGATGCGCTTGACCGTGTCGATCGTGTTCTGGGCGACGGCGCCGTGGATGCCCTCGCGTCCCTGCGCGCGGGCGTGCGCGACGGACGGCATGATGCGGGCGACCAGGTCGTCGATGTAGCCGCCGGGCGACTCGCCGGAGTCGTACGATTCGTGCGCCGCAGTGACAGCACCGCAGCTGTCGTGTCCCAGCACGACCAGGAGCGGCGTGCTGAGCAGGTCGACGGCGTACTCGAGGGTGCCCAGCACCACGCCGTCGGTGACCTGTCCGGCCGTGCGGATGACGAACATCTCGCCCAGGCCACGTCGAAGATCATCTCCGCTGCGACCCGGGAGTCGGAGCAGCCGAACAGGGCGACGAACGGCTCCTGCGTGTTCGCCAGCGCGCTGCGGCGATCCGCCCCCTGATTGGGGTGCAGGGGCGTGCCGTTCACGAAGCGCTCGTTGCCCTCGTGGACGGCCTTGAGCGCGTCCGCGGGTGTGAGGAAGCGGCGGGCGGGGTTCACCCGTTCGATGCGACGGTCGGCTGCGGCGTCCTCTGCGGCCGGCTGGTTCGTGCCGGCGGCCATCAGACGAGGCCCCTGCTCTGCGCCTCGCGCGCGGCGGCCTCGTACGAGTGCGTCTTGTCGAGGCGGTGCTCGGCATAGACGTTGCGGACGGTGCCGGACGTCGATCGCATGACGAGCG
>DWZY01000363.1 GCA_019117325.1 Candidatus Brevibacterium intestinigallinarum | reverse complement strand
CGAAGAGCATCGCGACCCACGTGAAGAGGTTGTACTGCGGCCGGGAGTGGTCCGGCCCCAGCCGCACGCTGCCCTCCTTCGACGGCGCGACCCACACGACGAAGAGGATGACGGCCGTGACCGTGACGACGTAGAACCAGCCCACGTTCACGGCGATCCAGTCGACGGCCGTCTTCATGGTGGACTGCGCCGTGCCGGGCATGAGGATCGCCCAGAGCGAGAACGCCACGATGATGAGCGACGCGGTCACGAACACGCGCCAGTTGACGCGCGGGCCGGAGTCCGCCGCGAGGTCTGCGCGACCGCGGCGCATCTCCTCGCTGGAGATCGGAGGGCGCCCCGATGCCACGTCGAGGCGGCGGGGCGCTCGCCTCTCCGTACCGCCGAACCGTTCGCGTTCGACCCTGGGATGTGCCTTCTGATCGTCGAGCTCAGCCATGCAGCGGTGTCACACCTTTCGTCCGAGGGCTGCGGCCGCACGAGGGCGCGACGAGCACGACGGGTGCGTCGAGCGCGAGGGCGTGAAGAACGCAAGGAGCGAGAGGATCGCCGGTGTCGTGAGGAGCGCATCATCGCGGCCGCAGAGGAAAGGCGCCGCAGAAGCGGCGCCGTCACTTCCATACCTCTGTCCTATTCTTCCTCGAACGACAACCGCGTGTTCTGCGGTGTGAGACTCATGACCATGGGGGCTGTCCGTGGACGGCGGAGGCCGTCAGATGCTGCCGCCCAGCCACAGGCCCGCAGCCGCTGCCGCGACCCCGGCGACCAGCACACCTGCCGCCGAGGCCGTCGCCGGCCCCCAGCGCCCCTCCCGTGCCAGCTGGACGGCTTCGACCGAGGCCGTCGAGAAGGTCGTGTACCCGCCCAGGAACCCGGTCCCGGCGACGAGGGTCCAGGGAGATTCGGCAGACAGCCCCAGGATGAGACCCAGGGCGAAGGATCCGGTCACGTTGATGGTGGCCGTGGACCACGGGAAGGCTCGGCCGGGGAACCGCGCGCGGATGAGTGCGTCCAGCTGGAACCGGGTGACGGCACCGAGGCCGCCGGCGAGACCGACCAGAACGAGGGCGAGCGGACTCATCGTGCGCGGCCCGTCCGTGGGGCGTCGGGACCCGGGAGATCCGGGCCTGAGCCAGCGGGACCCGGGCCAGCAGGACCTGAGCTGGCGGGGCCCGTGCCACCCGTATCCTGCTCGCTCCGACTCCACCGGGCACTCAGCGCGATCCCGGCACCGGCGGCCAGCAGTCCCAGGATCCCCGTGGCCAGGGCGTACACCGCGGCCGCGCCGGCGTGACCGGCCAGCAGCAGCTGAGCTGTCGACGCGGACAGGGCGCTGTACGTCGTGAAGCCTCCCAGCCCACCTGTTCCCAGCAGGAGGCGCAGGCGCGCACGGGAGGGGCTGGGGCCTCGGCGGGCCAGGTGCTCCAGCAGGATGCCCAGGAGCAGGGAGCCCATGACGTTGATCGCGAGCGTGTGCAGCGGGAACGCGTGCAGGGTCGTGCCGTCCGGCACGAGCCACTGAACGCCCGCGGCGTCGCGGTCGGCGAGCGCACCGTCCAGTGCCGCCCGAGCCGTGGTGCCCACAGCGCCGCCGGCGAAGACGAGCGCGACGGACGCGAAGCGGGGGCGGGAGGCGCTCATGCTGGGCCGCCGCTCAGGTGCGGCATGCGCAGCGTGGCGGGGATCACGACTGGCTGGAGGTTCATGCGGGGGAACCCCCGTAGGAATCTGCGGCCTGCGTGCGGATCGCGAGCGTGCGCAGGCGGTTCAGCGCCGCGGCGATCTCCTGGATCCGCGGGCGGGCCAGGTGTCCCGGGTGGCCGCGGTGGTGGGACAGGGCCTCGAGCCCGCCCGTGGCGAGCCGCTCCTCCAGCCGCACGAGCGCCTGGGCGATGCTGAGCTGGGGGTCCGCGGCGAAGTCATCTGCGAGCCGCTCGAGCGCGTGGGCGATCGCCTGCGTCTGCGCGGGGTCGACCAGCTGCAGGACGGCGGACAGATCGATGTCCTCTCGTCCGTACTGGATCGACGTGCGCCCGCGAGCGCGGGCGAACTTCCGCTTGTCCGCCGGACGCAGTGCGCCGGCGTCGGGGATGCGGACGGCAGGGTTGGGGAAGGTGAACGTAGGGACGGCGGCCGCGGGGACGGCGGGTGTCGCCTCGGGGGAGCCGACCGTGGGAGGGGTGGGGTCCTCGGCAGCGATGGCGCGGGCCTGCGCGGTCACATCCTGCGGGACGTACGCGTCGAGGGCGATGACGTGGTCCGCGACGTCGAAGAACGCGCCGGATCCGCCGGCGACGAGGATCGTGGAGACACCGCGCTCGTCGCGCAGGGCTCGGACGCGGTCGACGAAGGGGGTGAGCGGCTCGCGGGATGCGGGGATGAGCCGGCGCATGCGGGCGTCGCGGATCATGAAGTTCGTGGCGGAGGTGTCCTCGTCGATGAGGAGCGCGGTGGCCCCGGTGTCGATGGACTCGATGAGGGTCGCGGCCTGCGAGGTGGATCCGCTGGCGTTGGTGGTCGAGAAGGACCGCGTGTCCGTGCCCGAGGGGAGCCCGGTGATGAAGGGGGAGATGTCGACGGAGGCGACCGACCGGCCGTCCTCCGCGCGGATCGCGGTCGCGTCCCGTCGAGCGAGGACCCACTCGCGGCCGTCACCGGCGATGTGGGGGTAGACGCCGCGCTCGATCGCGCGCAGCAGCGTCGACTTGCCGTGGTAGCCACCGCCGATGATGACGGTGACGCCCTCGGGGATGCCCATGCCGGTGACCTGGCGGTCGGCTGTGCTGTCCGGGAGGCTCGGGTCGTGCGGCAGCTCGAGGGTGACGCGCAGGGACTCGGGCGAGCGGAAGGGCACCGCGCCGCGCTGCAGGGGCAGATCGGAGTCTCCCGAGCGCCGGGGCAGGATCGCCCCGTGACCCACGAATGCGACGAGCCCCAGGTCTGCGAGGCGCGACTGCACGTGCAGCTGGTCGCGGTGCAACCGCACGTGGGCGCGGAGAGCTGCGGTGTCGAGGGCGAGGAGCGCATCGGCCAGGATGCCGGGGAGCGTCTCCGTGAGGAGCTGCGCGGCCTGACGTCCTCGGATCCTGCGCCCGGAGGCAGGAAGGTCGACCGTGATGCGGACCTCGACCTCGGCGGGGGTGAGGACCGCGCTGGTCCGCTCGAGGACCTGCTGGCCCGGCGTGCCGATCGCGATGGGCGGGGGCTGGTCACGGTCGGCCCGGCGGGGGCTGCGGCGCTCGCCCCCTGCCTGCGCGCGGGCGGTGCGGGCGATCACCCGGGCCAGGAAGTCGCCCGTCGCGATGCGGCCGGCGGTGTCCGCGAGGACGTCATCCGGGATGCGCGCAGGATCGCGATCGAGGATGACGCGCATGAGCGACGGCGGCGCGAACGGATCGACCTGCACGCGGTCGACGAGCAGCCGTGCAGTGGTGGGCTGTGAGGCGGGCAGAGCCAGGGTGTGCTCGCCCAGGATGCGCTTGTAGTCGCCGTACCCCTTGCCGTCGAGTCCCGTGAGCGTGCGCGCCAGATCCATGGCCGCGACGTTACCGCGTGGGCAGCTGTGCGCGCACGGAGAACCCGCCGTCCGGTCGCGGTCCCGCCTCGACGCTGCCGCCCAGCGCTCCGACCCGCTCGCGGATCCCTGCCAGCCCCAGCCCGGCACCCGGGGCGACCGGCAGCGGTCTGCCGGGTGCGGCCTCGGCGGGGTTTCCATTCGTCACGTCCAGGGCGATCCGATCGTCCATGAGCATGACCCGCACGTCGATCGCCGCGCCCGGGGAGTGGCGGACCGCGTTGCTGAGGGCCTCCTGCACCGTCCGGTAGGCGGTCAGGCCGACGGAGGGCGGGACGTCCTGCACGGCGGAGTCGGATGCGGTCTCAGTGCGTCCCTCGGCGAGCTGCGACGGCTCGGTCTGGAAGGTGATGTGTGCACCCGAGAGGCGCGTCGAGTCCACGAGAGCCGCGATGTCGAGGAGGTCGGGCTGCGGGACGAGCGGCGCATCGCCGGACCCGCGCAGGACGGTGAGCAGCCCGCGCATCTCGCTGAGTGCGCGGCGGGAGGAGTCCGCGATGGAGGAGAACTCGCGTCCGGTATCGGGGTCGACGTCGGGCAGGCGGTACTCCGCGGTGGTGGCCTGGACGCTGATGACGGACATGCTGTGGGCGACGACGTCGTGGAGCTCCTGCGCGATGCGGTTGCGCTCCTGCAGCTCGTGCTGCCGGGCGCTCAGCTCCGAGGTGGTCTGCCGTTCGGTCCGCAGTGCGGTGCGGTTGCGCTCCAGCTGACGGATGACGGCACCCACGACGAGGACGCCGGCAGAGACGGACCCCGCGATGATCATGCTGTCGATCGCACCTGTGAGCCCATCAGTGCGCAGCAGGAGGACGGCGGCGACCGGAGCGAGTGTGCCCGTCGCCCACGCCACGAGCGGGACGAACCACAGGTGACGCATCGCCAGCAGGAGCACGACGAGGCTGTGGGCCAGGAGTGTGGTGACGGGCCACGGCCAGGGCAGGTCGGGTGTCGCGCCTGTCAGGAGCGCGGTCGTGAGGATCGCGGCGACGTTGCCCACGAGTCCCAGCAGGGACCAGCGGACCGCCAGCAGGAGCGACGCGCTGTGCGCCAGGGCGATGACCATCGCGTAGACGACCGGCACGCCGTAGAGGCCCGTCAGCACCGGCCACCCCACGGCGACGAGCACGGCTGCGGCGAACCCGGCGGTGACCCAGGCCCACCCGTCGAGCGTGAGGAACGGACCGGGGTCGGCCACGGTGGGGGTGGGAGTGGTGCTGGGAGAGGTGCTGGGAGACGACGGCGCGGTGGTGTGGAAGTTCGATGTGCCGGCCGGACCCGTATGGCCGGCGGCGGGACCTGTGGTCGACGCGGTGCTCGATGCGGCGGGGGAACCTTCAGGAGTGGGAGTGACCGGCATGCCGGTGGAGCCCGCCGTGGACGTGACTCCTGCAGCGGACGTGGCTCCCGTCGAGGACATGGCTGACCCAAGCGCGGCGCTGGTGACGACGGCATCGAGGCGCGCGAGGCCGTGCATGACCCACGGCAGCGTGAGGAGCAGGATGAGCCCCGTGACGAAGCGGAACGCGGCCTCGAGGAGGAAGACCAGACCCGGTGCGAGCGTCAGCGCCCCGCCGGACAGTGCGGACGCGAGGACCTGGCTGAGAACCACGTCGCCATCGGGCAGGAAGCCGCCCCAGAGCACGTACGTGAGTCCGCCCAGTGCGCCGGCCCACCAGGAGACGCCGACGACGAACGTGAACGTGCGCAGCGGGAACGCGATGAGGGACTCGAAGACGAAGTCCAGCCAGGCGCGGGGATCAGTCATCGTCCGCACCCACCCCATCATCCCGGGCTGTGTCGGCCGGTATGCCGGGGTGGGAAGCGGCACTCCCCACATCCGCAGCCGTGCACGCGACACCTGAGCGAAGGCGCGGCCGATGAGGAGGGTGAGCGGCAGCACCAGTGCGCCGACCCAGATGACGAGTGTGCCCACGGACACGGCGAACAGGGGGATGAGGACGACGAATGCGAAGAGAGAGATGAAGAATCCGGGCAGGACGTAGGCGGTATCGCGCCCCAGCCGGTCGGTGATCCGGCGCAGCGCGGTGAGCGTGCCCCCTGAGTGGCGGAGGTGCGCCGGTGACGGCTGCGGGGCGGGAGTGGAGGTCATCATGATCAGCTTGTCCTATTCGTGAGAGTTGCACCATGGGAATCAGGGACGGATGGGGACTCGGGAACGGATGAGGCAGATGGTCGGCTGAGGTCTGCGGGAGGACTGAGGTCTGGGAGAGGACTGACGTCGTCGTCTCGGAGCGGTGGACCGGTTACGGACTGCTCCACCGCGGGATGGGCGCGCACCAGCAGGCAGACGCCCACGACGGCGGTCGCTGCGGTGAGGAGGAGGACGCCGAGGACGGGGATCGGCAGATGGGAGTACTCGCCCAGCAGGACGGTGCCGATCCCCACAGCCACGAGCGGATCGATGACGGTGAGGCCCGCGAGCACAGTCTCCGGTGGCCCGCTGCGGTACGCCGTCTGGATGACCCACATGCCTGTGAGCGAACCGGCGACCATGGCTCCCAGAAGCACCCAGTGCACGGTGCTCATCGCGTGCGACAGGTCCGGGGCGCCGGGGAGTGCGGCACGCACGTCGTGGATGAGGACGTGCGCGCTCGCCGCCACCGCTCCGAACACGGCACCCCCGCAGAGGATGCGGACGAGGTGCCCCAGCGCGCTCACCGCGACCGCACCGGCCAGGACGGAGAAGGACACGAGCAGGAAGGCGAGGAGGAGCACCCGGGCGGGTGCGGCCTCGGGCGGGGTGCTCCAGGTGGCAGACAGCCCCACGAACAGGCCGACGGAGGCGATCGTCAGGACGATCCCGGCGACGACGCGACGGGTGAAGTGCTGCGCTCGCCCCTCGCGCAGCCCCAGGAGGACGATCGCGACGAGCGAGAGCGCGCCCAGGGGCTGGATGAGTGCGACGGGAGCCAGCCCCAGCGCGAGGATGTTGAGCACTGTCTCCAGGACGAGGAGCCCCATCCCCGCGAGCCAGAGTGGGCTGCGGGAAAAGGACCGGAGCGTCGTGGCGCCGGAAGCGACGGCTCGGTGCTGCGCGTGCGTGCCGAGGGCCAGGCAGCCGGCGGCCGCCAGCGCGACGACGATCGCGACGGTGTGCAGGGGGAGGTCCGTGTGGACCGGGAGGTCGTGCATGGGGATGACTGTGCGGGGTGGGCTGTCATCCGCGCGTCACCCGCGAGAGTGATCCGTGATGCTACTCAAGGGTGACTGCGTGCGTCTGGGCTAGGCTCGTCGTGTGACCTCGCACCAGATCTCCGGCGAGCCCGGCGACGAAGCCCCGATCCGTGTCGTCATCGTCGACGACCAGGCGATGGTGCGGCAGGGATTCGGCGCGCTGCTGGATGCGCAGGCCGACATCACCGTCGTGGGCAGCGCAGAGGACGGCAGCGAGGTCGTCGACCTCACGCGCCGCACTCAGCCGGACGTCATCCTCATGGACATCCGCATGCCGCGGCTCAACGGACTCGACGCGACGCGCGCGGTGAAGGCGATGCCGGGACTCGTGCACCCGCGGATCATCATGCTCACCACGTTCGACGCGGACGAATACGTGTTCGCTGCACTGCGGGCCGGGGCCAGTGGGTTCCTGCTCAAGGACTCCACCGCCGAGGACCTGGTCGCCGCCGTGCGGATCGTCGCCGCGGGCGAGGCCCTCCTGGCACCGTCGATCACGAGCAAGCTCATCGCGGACTACGCGCAGCGAGCCTCCGCGCCGCCGGACACATCCGTGCTCGCTCCGCTGACTGAGCGCGAGCTCGACGTCATGAAGCGCGTCGCCACCGCCCTGTCGAACGCGGAGATCGCTGCCGAGCTGTTCCTGTCCGAGCAGACGGTCAAGACCCACGTGTCCCGCATCCTGGCGAAGCTGGGCCTGCGCGATCGCACGCAGATCGTCGTGGCCGCGTACGAATCGGGGCTGGTGAACGCGTCCCGGTGAGTGGGATGCGGAAGCTTCCGCCGTCGGCCGTGGTCTGGGCGGCGACTGCAGGCCAGGATGACCGGGTCGATCGCCTGGGTCTCGTCGATGCCTTCGCCGTCGTGCGGATCCCTGCGATGCTGCGGCTGCTGGGCGAGGAGGGCGAGT
>DWZY01000362.1 GCA_019117325.1 Candidatus Brevibacterium intestinigallinarum | reverse complement strand
GGCACGAGATTGTCCGGATGTGTACGACCACCACGCGCGGGATCCGTATGCCGGAATGGCTCGCAGTGGTCGATCTCGCACCTCTCCGCATTCCGGGTGCATCCCGGAGCCATGCAGGTCCGCCACTTGTGCTCGACCGCGCGCCGCATCGCCGTGGTCGGGGTATACGTCCTTGTGGCCTCATCCGTGACCGTCCCATCCGCGGGGTCGAAGAGGAGTCGCCTCCAGACCGTCGCGTGTGCCGCCACGTCTCGCGCCTGATCCGCAGGTAGCGGCGTCGACAGACCCAGGGTGGCGGGATCATCGCCCAGCCCCGCGAGGGTCGCGAGCGACATCGTCACCGTCACCGCCGCCTGGCGCCGCAGCCACTTGCCCGATGTGGGGCAGGCGACCGTCACGACGAACTCATCCTGGGGCAGGTCGGCAAGGGTGTCAGCGGACGCGCGCGGGTTCGCGTTCTTCCCCGCGAGAGTGCCCGCGCCCACCTCCGCGCCCGCGCCAGCGTCCGTGTCCTCGTCGGCACCCTCGTCCTCGCGAGAGGTCGCCCGCACCACGCGCACCTGGGTCTGCGGCACCGCACCCATCAGGGTGTCGAACATGAGGTGGCGGATGAGGCGGTCATCGACGCTGCGCAGATCCGCACCAGTCACGCCCTCGTCGCCCGTCACACCCCCGCCGACCGATGCACCCTGCCCACCGTCCGTGACAGTGAGGGCCTCGAGTTCGCTTCGCGCGATCGCACGGCTGGTGGCCCGCGTGCGTTGGAAGAGCGCCTCGAGGTCGACGGCAGGACCGAAGGCTCGCAGCTCGCCCCACCCGTCCGGGTACTTCTGGAACTCAACACCACGGAGTGCAGCGATGGACTCCGGAGTGGCCTCCGGCTGCTCGACGCACGTCTGGATGAACTCCCGCACCATCCGATCGAACTGGTCCAGCGACCGGTCGGGACGACGGCTGGCGGCATACTCATCAACCGCGTTCATCTGCTGCATCGTCAGGCGCGCCGACACCACACGCGTCAGTACGCGCTCCAGCTTGTTGAAGCGCACGGTCCCGTCGACGACGAGCCCGAGCATCCTGCCCAGGCCCAGGAACGAGGCCACAGCACGACCGGTCTCCCGCCGCGCACGTCCCAGCCGAGTCTTCAGCGTGACGTTGAGGGAGAGATGGTCTGGAGACTCGAGAAGGTTCTCCAGCAGCTGGATCGTGGGCGCAGAGCCGTGTGCATCGGTTGCACCAGCCTCAAGATCCTCGTCTGGGTCATCCGGGCACGTGTCGAGGTCCTCTTCACCGCGCGTCAGGACCCTCGCGAGCCGTCGCACCCCGCGGTCGTCGCGAAGCGTGCGCGAGAGCACGAGCCGGGCGTGCTGCAGCATGTCGATCCCGCGCAGCCGATCGGACAGCACATGGGCCTCAGTCCACTCCTGCAGGCACTCAGCCGGCAGCGGCAGGTCAGCGTCCAGGTCGACGTCGACATCCTGCGAGGCGCCTGCGCTCTGACGGGATGCGTGCACCTCCACCAGGACATCAGCCAGTTCCGGCACCCGGAGCGACGCGATCGCTGTCCGCACATCATCCGGCGTCCGGAACAGCACCACGTCCGAGGCCGAGTCGCCCGGCGCTGATGTGCCCCAGGGCGAAGAACCCGGTGCTGCGTGTGCTGCTGCGACCATCGCGTCCCACCCCCTGCCGTCGATCCGCGGAGAGCCTCGCTGCTCTCCATCCGGTGATCCGACCGTCCCGAACATCCCCGTTCGTTCCCGTCACACACCACAGTAGGGGGAGCCACGGACACAGCCCCGATCAGTCGTGCAGCGGCGTCGAGTACGCACCGAAGGCACTGTGTCGATGCTGGTCAGCGGCCCGATCGCTGATGAGGCCGCGACCGGCCAGCAGGTCGACCGCCTCATCCCGGTCCTGCAGCACCCGGTCCCGCACGGCCTCGGGAATCGCCTGCCACTGCAGGGCGATGGCCTCGCGCATCGTCGCATCCGGCGGGATGCGCACCTCACGGACTCCGACCGTCGCCTGCACCGCGAACGAGGCCGCACCCACCACGGCGCTCGCAGCGACCACCATCACGAGGAGGGTCCTCCAATCCTCGAACAGCCCCCAGCCGCTGTCCGGCCCTGCCCCCGCAGTCCCGAATCCAACCGGCCCCAGATGCACATGCGCAGGCATGATCACCGCCGCGACGACCCCGGAGACGCACGTGATCGCTGCCACGGCCAGCCCCTCCCACGTCCGCTCCCGCGACGGCCGCACCCAGAACACATGGAGGACCACAAGAAGAACGGCGGCCAGCGCCAGGAGGATCGCCGCCATCGGCGCAGAGAAGGTGGGTTCGAAGGCATAGGAGATGCGAGGACCCATGTCACCGGTCCCCTGCACGATAGCCCCGCCCACAGCCCACAGTGCGACGCCGTACTCCACGATCGACCGCGCCAGTCCCACACGCGCCCTCCTGCGCAGGAGCTCGACGTACTCGCCCTCCTCGCCCAGCAGCCGCAGCATCGCCGGGATCCGCGCGACCGCGAGGGCGTCGACGAGGCCCAGACGATCGACCCGGTCGTCCTGATCCGCGGTCGCCGCCCAGACCACGGCCGACGGCGGCAGCTTCCGC
>DWZY01000361.1 GCA_019117325.1 Candidatus Brevibacterium intestinigallinarum | reverse complement strand
TCGGCTTCACGTGGGAGTCGCCCGTGCACGTGATGCTCAAGCGGGCCGTCGCCTCGCGCGTGCGGTGGGGCGCGCCCCACGAGCTCCGCCGCGAGGTCGCCGCCCAGTTCAACCTCTGAGCCGGGCCTCTGAACACGGTTTCACCTTGCGTTTCAGACACGTATTACTTGCCTGAAACGCAAGGTGAAAGTCGTGGGTGGGGCTCCGGAACCCTCCGAAGCCCCCGAAACCCTCGGAGCGCCCCGAAGTCCTCGCCCTCACTCCTCCGTCGCGTACTCCTTGCGGAGGATGTGCTTCTGCAGCTTGCCGGAGGCGTTGCGGGGCAGCTCGTCGACGACCTCGAGGCGCGTGGGCTTCTTGAAGGACGCGATGCGGTCGATGACGAAGTCCTGGACCTCCTCGAGCGTGGGCGGATCCTGCGGGTCGGCGGGGACGACGATCGCGACGGGAGTCTCCACCCACGTGGGGTGCGAGGCCCCGATGACGCAGGCGTCCGCCACCTTGGGGTGCGCGGCGACGGCCTGCTCGACCTCGACGGAGGAGATGTTCTCGCCGCCGGAGATGATGATGTCCTTCGCCCGGTCGACCACGTAGTAGTAGCCGTCCTCGTCGACCCGGACGAGGTCACCGGAGTGGAACCAGCCGCCGGCAGTGGCCTCGGCGGTCTGCTCCGGCTTGTTCCAGTACCCCTGCATGTACCCGGGTCCGCGGTAGACGACCTCGCCGGTCTCCCCCTGCGGCACATCCTGGCCCAGCGGGTCGACGACCCGGGCGGCGACCATGCCGATCGGCTGGCCCACGGACCCCATCTTGCGGAACGACTCCTCGCCGGACTGGGCACACGTGGTGGGCGACATCTCCGTCTGCCCGAACGCCGCAGAGATGACCGCGTTGGGGAACGTGTCCGCCATGAGCTGCAGGGTCTCGCGGCTGGCCGGGGACGCACCCCAGGTCGCGCCGGTCAGTGGCAGGTTCCGCTCGCGGATCCCCGGCAGCGAGCACAGCGCCTGCCACAGCGTGGGGACCAGGAACATGCGCGTCACGCGCTCCTCCTCCACGAGATCCGCCAGCGCGTCGATCTTCATGAGCACCTGCGGCGGCGCGATGACTGTCCGCCCGGCGTTGAGCAGCGCGGGATAGATGAAGCCCAGACCGGCGATGTGGAAGAGGGGGACGACGACCATCGACACGTCATCGGCCGTCGCCGCCGGCGACATCCGGTTCGTGTTGATCGTCTGGGACACCATGTTCATGTGCGTGAGCATCGCGCCCTTGGGCGCGGACGTCGTGCCGGAGGTGTAGACGATGAGCGCCGTCTCCGTCTCTGCGACATCGACGTGGGTGTGCACGCGGCCGGAGGTGGCGATGGCCTCGAACTCCTCGCCGAACCGGATGAGCGGCACCTGCGACGCAGTCTGCGCATCCGCCAGGATCCCGGAGCCCATCTGGTCCGCGAAGCCCACCACGGCACCCGCGTCCCCCACGAGGTAGTCGACGTCCGCAGGCGTCGAGCGGATGTTGAGCGGCGCCGCGATCGCACCCACGGTGTTGATCGCCAGCAGCGCGGTCACGTACGAGACGCTGTTGAGGCCCAGGATGAAGACCCGGTCGCCTGCCACCACGCCGCGCTCCTGCAGGTCCGCCGCGACGGCGCTCACCCGCGTGTGAAGCTGCTTCCACGTGTACCTCTCGCCCTGCCCCACGAAGGCCTCGTCGTCCGGCCGGCCCTGCGCGTGCAGGTCGAGCATGTTCATCCAGTGGAGGCGGCGGCTGGCGACCAGCTGCTCGTCCGGCGTGAGCGCGTCGAGCGCGGTGGGTGCGGATGTGGTGGTGGCGGATGCACTGGTCTGCGTCATGGCGATCGCTCCTCATTGAACGTCTGTTAAGCGGATGACTGTGCCATAAGACTAGGGTCTGCACCCCGCCGCGACAACACCCAATCGCGGACCGCGGGCGTATCGTGATCGTATGACGCAGGACACATCCACGCCCACTGCACCGCGCACCTACGAGCAGGTGGCCCGCGCCGCCGCAGAGGACCCGGAGACCTTCTGGCTGGGAGCCGCCCGCGCCGTCGACTGGGACACGCCGCCCACGCGCGCCCTCGACTCCTCCCGCGCTCCCATCCACCGCTGGTTCCCCGACGGTGCGCTGAATGTCTGCCGCAACGCGCTGGACCGCCACGTCGAGGCCGGTCGCGGCGAGCAGGCCGCGCTCATCTACGACTCCCCCGTCACGGGCACGGTGCGGACGTACACGTACGCCGCCCTCCTGGACGAGGTCTCCCGCTTCGCCCGCGTGCTGGCGGACCGCGGGGTGGGCCGCGGCGACCGCGTCGTCATCTACATGCCGATGGTGCCCGAGGCCGTGGTCGCCATGCTCGCGTGCGCCCGCCTGGGTGCGATCCACTCGGTCGTCTTCGGCGGGTTCGCCGCCGCCGAGCTCGCCGCCCGCATCGACGACATGGACCCGATCGCCGTCATCAGCGCCTCCTGCGGCGTCGAGCGCACCCGCATCGTCGAGTACAAGCCGCTCCTGGACGAGGCTCTGCGCCTCGCCAACGCCCAGCCGCAGTTCAGCGTCGTCGTCCAGCGCGAGCAGCACCCTGTCGAGCTGCGCGAGGGCTTCGACCTCGACTACGCGACCCTCCTCGCAGAGACCCCCGACGGCATCGATCCCGTCACCGTCGCGGCGACGGATCCGCTCTACGTCCTCTACACCTCCGGCACGACCGGCAAGCCCAAGGGGATCCTGCGCGATGCCGGCGGCTCCGCGGTCGCGCTCCAGTGGTCGATGGGCAACGTCTTCGACTTGCACCCGGGCGACACGATGTTCACGGCCTCGGACGTGGGCTGGGTCGTGGGCCACTCGTACATCGTCTACGCCCCGCTCCTGGCCGGCGTCACGACCGTCCTCTACGAGGGCAAGCCCGTGGGCACGCCGGACGCCAGCGCGTTCTTCCGCGTCATGGAGCAGCACCGGGTCAACGTCTTCTTCACCGCCCCCACCGCGATGCGCGTGGTCCGCGGCGAGGACCCGGATGGCACCCACGCGCACGCCGCGGACCTCTCCGCCCTGCGCGCCGTGTTCCTCGCCGGCGAGCGACTGGACCCGGACACCTACGCGTGGACGACGGACACGCTCGCATCCGCGACGGGCCGCGACATCCCAGTCGTCGACAACTGGTGGCAGACGGAGACCGGCTGGCCCATCGCGGCGAATCCCCTGGGCATCGAGCGCCTGCCGCTCAAAGCCGGTTCGCCCACCGTGCCGGTCCCGGGCTACCGCCTGCGCGTCGTGGACGCTGCGGGCGACCCGGTGCCGGCGGGCCAGGAGGGGCTCATCCTCGCCGATCTGCCGCTGCCGCCGGGCACGCTGGCGACCATCTGGGGCGACGACGACCGCTTCGTCGCCTCCTACCTGTCCGCCTTCGAAGGCACCTACCTCACGGGCGACTCCGGCCTCCTCGACGAGGACGGCTACGTCTTCGTGATGGGGCGCACCGACGACGTCATCAACGTCGCCGGGCACCGGCTCAGCACGGGCGTGCTCGAGGCTGCGATCGCCGCGCACCCCGCGGTCACGGAGTGCGCGGTCATCGGCGTCCACGATGCGACGAAGGGGCAGATCCCCCGCGCCCTCGTCGTCCTGTCACCGGAGGCCGATGCCGAGGCCGTCCGCACCGAACTGATCGACCTCGTCCGGCGCGAGGTGGGCCCCGTCGCAGCCCTCAAGCGGGTGGACGTGGTCGCCGCTCTGCCCAAGACGCGGTCGGGGAAGATCCTCCGCAAGACGATGCGGCAGATCTCCGACGGCGAGGCGGATGTCGTCGTCCCCTCGACGATCGAGGACCGTGCGGTCCTCGACGCTCTGGAAGAGACCCTCACGCGGTCGGAGTGATGCCCCCGCTGGGACCGGTGCCGTTCTGGGGAGTGACCCCGGCCTCGGGAAGGACGCCGTTGTCGG
>DWZY01000360.1 GCA_019117325.1 Candidatus Brevibacterium intestinigallinarum | reverse complement strand
ATCTGCATGGTGGTCCCTTCGAGGTGGTGGGGCGAGGTGGTGGACGTGGCGATCAGTCGAAGATCGGGCCGGTGGTGCGGGTGCGCTTGAGCTCGAAGAAGCCGGGCACGCTCGCGGCGGCCACGACGCCGTCGTACAGACGGCCGGCCTCCTCGCCCTTGGGTGCGGGCGAGATGACGGGGCCGAAGAACGCGACGTCGCCCACGGCGACGACCGGGGTGCCCACGTCCTCGCCCACCTTCGAGATCCCCTCGTGGTGCGAGGCGCGCAGCTGCTCGTCGTAGATGTCGGTGTCCGCGGCCTCGAGCAGCGAGGCGGGCAGGCCGACCTCGTCCAGGGCTTCGGCGGCGGCCTGCATCCAGTCCTCCTGGCCGCCCGGGTGGATGCGCGTGCCGATCGCCGTGTAGAGGTCGCGGACGACGCCCTCGCCGTGCTCCACGCGCGCAGCCGTGATGACGCGGGCCGGGCGGATCGCCTCGACCATCTTCTGCCGGTAGTCCTCGGGCAGCTCCTCGCGGCCCTCGTTCAGCACGGACAGGCTCATCTGGTGGAAGACCACCTCGACGTCGCGGACCTTCTCCACCTCGAGCGCCCAGCGCGAGGTCATCCACGCCCAGGGGCAGATCGGATCGAACCAGAAGTCGAGAGTCTCAGAAGCCACAGTTTCCTCCCATGGATCAGTGCAAGCTGTCCCTCTCACCCTACGCTCGCGCGTGACCGTGCCGTGACAGAATGACGAGTGAAGGCGCCCATCGACCGGAGGTCACATGCCCCAGCACAACCTCACCCGTGCGGAGGCCCGCGAGCGGGCCGCGGCACTGGACGTGCACTCGTACGACATCACACTGGTGCTGGACGGCGAGGGCCCCACCTTCCGGTCCGTCACGACGGTGTCGTTCACCTCCACGAGCGGTGAGGGGACCTTCCTCGACGCGATCTGCGAGAGCGTCGACCGCCTGGTCCTCAACGGCGAGGAGCTGGACCCCTCCGCGCACGTCGAATCCGGCCGGATCCGCCTGCCGCACCTGGCGCAGGAGAACGTCGTGACCGTCGACGGCCGGTTCTCCTACATGAACACGGGCGAGGGGCTGCACCGCTTCGTCGACCCCGTCGACAACGAGACCTACCTCTACACGCAGTTCGAGGTCCCCGACGCCCGGCGCGTGTTCGCCGTCTTCGAGCAGCCCGACCTCAAGGCGACCTTCGCCTTCACGGTGCTCGCTCCGGCGCACTGGACGGTCGTGAGCAACTCCCCCGCGCCCCAGGCCGTCGAGGCCCCGGGACACGCGGTGGCCGCGCAGCTGGGGATCCCCGGCACGGGCCTGAGCGTGTGGCAGTTCGCCCCGACCGCCCGCATCTCCAGCTACATCACCGCGATCATCGCCGGCCCCTACTCCTCCGTGCACTCGACGCTCACCAGCTCGGACGGCGCCGAGGTCCCCCTGGGACTCTTCTGCCGCGCCTCCCTGGCCGAGCACCTGGACGCTCAGGACCTCTTCGACCTCACCCGCGCGGGCTTCGAGTTCTTCGAGTCCCAGTTCGGCGTCCCCTACCCGTTCGAGAAGTACGACCAGCTCTTCGTCCCGGAGTTCAACGCGGGCGCGATGGAGAACGCCGGCGCCGTCACCTTCCTCGAGGACTACGTCTTCCGCTCCCGCCCCACCCAGGCGATGGTCGAGCGGCGCGCCATCACGGTCCTCCACGAGCTGGCGCACATGTGGTTCGGCGATCTCGTGACGATGCGCTGGTGGAACGACCTGTGGCTGAACGAGTCGTTCGCGGAGTTCATGTCCACCCTCGCCGCCGCCGAGGCCACCCGCTTCTCCGATGCCTGGACCACGTTCGCGACACTGGAGAAGTCGTGGGCGTACCGGCAGGATCAGCTGCCGTCCACGCACCCGATCGTCGCGCAGATCGAGGACCTCGAGGACGTCGAGGTCAACTTCGACGGCATCACCTACGCGAAGGGCGCCTCCGTCCTGCGCGCGCTGGTCGCCTACGTGGGCCGCGAGGAGTTCTTCGCGGGCCTGCAGTCGTACTTCCGCGACCACGCATGGTCGAACACGGAGCTCGATGACCTACTGCGTCCGCTCGAGGCCGTGTCCGGGCGCGACCTGCGCGCGTGGTCGCAGCTGTGGCTCGAGGAGTCCGGCGTCAACGTCATCCGTGCGGTGCCGGAGCGCGATGCCTCCGGTGCGCTCACCTCCGTCACCCTCACGCAGGAGCCCCACGTCATCCCCGGCCAGCCGGTGCCCAGCCTGCGGCCCCACCGCCTGGCCGTCGGCCTCTACGCCGTGGACGAGGCGGACCGCCTCGTGCGGCTCGCCCTCCTCGAGACGGACCTGGACGGTGAGTCCGTGCAGGTGACCGTGCCGCCGGAGGCCTCCGCCGCCGAGGTCGTGGTCCCCAACGACGGCGACCTCACCTACGCGAAGGTGCGGCTGGATGAGGGCACCCGCGAAGTCGTCTCCCGGCACCTGGACGGGTTCGACGACACGCTCACGCAGCTGCTCGTGCTCTCGTCGCTGTGGGACGCCGTGCGCGATGGCGAGCTGGCGGCATCCCGCTACGTCGACCTCCTGCTGACGCACCTGCCCGCGCTCACGCACTCGTCGGGACTGCTGGTCCAGCTGCGTCAGCTGGCGACCGCGGTCTCCACCTACGTGCCGCCGGAGCGGCGCGGTCCGCTGCGGGCGCGCGTGGCCGACCGGCTGTGGGACCTGGCGAACGGCGCGGACGGCGTGCCCGCGGGCTCCGATCAGCAGCTGCAACTGTTCCAGGCCTTCTGCCAGCACGCGTGCACGGAGGCGCATGCCGACCACCTGGAGCAGGTGCTGCGGGACGGGTCGCTGGGCGAGGGTGCCGGCCTCGAGGTCGACACGGATCTGGGATGGACGGTCGTCGGAGCGCTGGCCGCCCTGGACCGGTGGAGCGACGAGCAGATCGCGTCGCATCTGCGCACGGACGGGACCGCGGCCGGTCAGCGCGCTGCCGCGACCGCGCGTGCTGCCCGGCCCACGTCGCGAGCGAAGACCCGCGCCTTCTCGGACCTCGTCGACGACCGGTCGCTGCCGAACGCGATGATCGGGGCCATCTCCCGTGGATTCGCGCGCGGGCTGGAGAGCGACGACGGGCGCCTCATCCCCGCCGGCGATCCGCTCACGGACTTCAGCCGCGAGTACTTCGATCGGGTGACGGGCTGGTGGGAGACGCGGACCCTCGAGGTCGCGCAGACGCTCACCCTCTCCCTGCATCCGCCGGCGTCCGAGCGGTCCGTCCAGGCCACCCAGGCGTGGATCGAGTCACATCCCAAGGCGCCCAAGGGGCTCGCCCGGCTCATGCGCGAGAACCTCGACACGTCCCTGCGCGCCCTGCGCGCGCAGGCGACGGACGCCGCGGACCACGGTTCTGAGAGCACCAGTGGCGCGGCTGCGGGTGGAGCGTCCTCTCAGGATCACGGCGGAGTGTGAGGACCGTGTCCAGGAAGCGGCACTAGCCTCTGCCCCGTATGACCGCACCACTTCTGCTCACCCTCGCGTCGCTGCTGCCCGACCGCGCCCTCAGCGCGGCGGCGGCCACGCAGACGCCCTCCCCCAGCGACTCGCCGCAGCCCACACCGGCTCCCAGCGGATCGCCGATGACCGTCGACGACGTGCAGCGCTCCGTCGAGCAGTCGGCCTCCACGGGCCTCGACTTCCTCACCGGAACGGGTCTGCGTGTCGCGTTCATCATCCTGGCCGCGGTCGTCATCACGTTCGTGGCCCGGCGGCTCATCCGCCGCTTCGCCCGCTCGATCGCGGAGGGGCACTCGAAGCGCGAGCGCAACCAGTCGTCCGGCTCGTCCCGGTCGCACGCGGGAGCCGTCGACGCCGCCGCCCGGACTCGGCGCGCCCAGCGCTCCACGACCGTGGGCTCGCTCCTGCAGTCGATCGCCGCGATCGTCATCTGGCTGCTCACAACGCTCATGGTGCTGACGGAGCTGGGCTTCGACCTGGCCCCGATCCTCGCCTCTGCCGGTATCGCGGGCATCGCGCTGGGCTTCGGTGCCCAGACCCTCGTGAAGGACTACCTGGCCGGCTTCTTCATCGTCATCGAGGACCAGTTCGGCATCGGTGACGACATCGACGTGGGCGAGGCGATCGGCACCGTCGAGGAGGTCGGGCTGCGCACGACGAAGATCCGCAGCCTCGACGGCACCCTGTGGCACGTGCGCAACGGCGAGATCCTGCGCGTGGGCAACTACTCGCAGGGCTTCGGCAACGCACTGCTGGATCTGCCCTTCCCGTACGACGCCGACGAGGAGACGGTCACGACCGTCATCACCGACTCCGCGGACGCGCTGCGTCAGATCCCGCGCTACGCAGAGGCGATGAGCGAGGCCCCCACGATCATGGGCGTCCAGGAGATCTCCGGCGAGGCCATCACGATCCGTGTGACGATCAAGACGGAGCCGGGACAGCAGTTCGCCGTCAGTCGCGCCTTCCGCGGCGAGTTCAAGCAGCAGATGGCCCGCCACGGACTGACCGTCCCGTGGAGCCAGGCCGTCATCCGCACGATGCCCGATCCTCAGACCGCGTCACGGCGCGGATCCGAGCGGGCCGCGGCCGCCCAGCGGTCGGACGACGAGGAGACCACCACATGACCGAACCCCGCCCCATCCCGCTGGGCAGGCCGTCCAGCATCTTCGAGCAGGTGGGCGGCCACACCACCTTCACGGCGCTGGTCGATGCGTTCTACGAGGGCGTCGACGCGGACGCAGAGCTCATCGCGATGTACCCGGAGGGACACGACCTCGACGGCGCGAAGTGGCGCCTCCAGGCCTTCCTCGAGCAGTACTTCGGAGGCCCCACCACGTACTCCGAGCAGCGCGGCCACCCGCGGCTGCGCATGCGGCACATGCCGTTCCCCGTCACCTTCGACGCACGCGACCGGTGGCTGAAGCACATGCGCGCCGCCCTCGATCGCGTCGCGCTGCCCCCGATGCACGACGAGCTCATGTGGGACTACTTCCAGCGTGCCGCGACCGCCATGGTCAACACCGCCGACGGCGATCGGCAGCCGCCCGGCCCGCTCCTCTGACGCTCTCGCTGCTCTGACGGGCCCGCGCCTCTGACGCCCTGCGCGCGAGAGGGTCAGCGGACCAGGATGTGACCGGCCGGCAGCGACAGGCGCATCCACGGTCCGCTTCGCAGGAGCGAGGCCTGACCGGTCTCCGGAAGGAAGCCCAGCACGTGCGCTCCGAACGCGGCACCCGCCACGACGGGGACCGTGTCCTCCGTCGGCTGAGCGGTCGCGACCTCGAGCGCGGTCCGCGCCCACACGCGGCGGCGCAGCGCATCGACCGCGTGTGCTCCTGAGCCCTCCGGCGCACCCACCGCGATCTCCTCGATTCCGGCGAGCGCAGCGGCCCGCAGCGATCCTGCGCTCACGGTGCCCACCGGCGCCCACGGCCCGCGCGGCGGCGAGACGCCCGCCCACGGGACCCG
>DWZY01000359.1 GCA_019117325.1 Candidatus Brevibacterium intestinigallinarum | reverse complement strand
AGACGCGAGCGTCTGGACGGAGTCGATGATGAGCAGATCCGGCCGGACCTCATCGATCGTGCCCAGCACCACGCCCAGGTCCGTCTCCGCGGTCAGCAGCAGCTGGTCCGTGAGGGCGTCGACGCGCTCAGCGCGCAGTCGGACCTGCGCGGCAGACTCCTCGCCCGTCACGTACAGGACGGTGGTGCCCTGCCGTGCCGTCCAGGAACCCACCTCGAGGAGCAGCGTCGACTTGCCGACGCCCGGTTCCCCGGACAGCAGGACGACGGCGCCCGGCACGAGGCCGCCGCCCAGGACGCGGTCGAACTCCGGGATGTGGGTGGACCGGGCCTGCGCGAGGGTCCGGTCCACCTGCGTGATGGGGGTGGCGCCGCCGTCGCGGGCGGGGCGCGCCTGGGTGCGGACCGTCCGCTGCGCGGGCGCGGACTCCTCGATCGTGCCCCACTCGCGGCACTGGGGGCACCGCCCCAGCCACTTCGCGGTTCCGTAGCCGCAGGAGCTGCACAGGTACTGCATCGTCGACGCCATGCCCCGAGTCTTCCATGGGGCACGGACGCAGCCGCCCGTCAGGGGAGACCGCGGGTCAGGGCAGGATGCCCAGGTGCGCCAGCCCCGCGCGCACGATGTGCTGCTGGCCGTGGCGCATCTCGCGGGCGATCTCCTCGCTCACGGCCTCGCGCGGGGTGAGCCAGTCGAGGCTCAGCGCGTCGCCGCGGGGGCTGCAGTCGCCGATCACCGGCAGGATGTAGCAGAGGGCGACCGCGTGCTGGCGCTGGTCGTAGTACGGCGAGACGGCCTCGGTGGGGAAGTACTCCGCCACGTGGAACGGGGTGAGCGACAGGGGAGCGGTGGGCAGGGCCAGCGGGCCCAGGTCGTTCTCCGCGTGCCGCAGCAGCGCGGTCCGGATGGGCTCGTGGAACTTCACCCGTCCGCCCACGATCTCGCGGCCCAGGAGGCCCGTGTCGAGCGTGCGGAAGAGGAGGCCCACCCGTTCGACCTGCCCATCGTCGCCGCGCTGCACGGGAAGTCCGTGGACGTAGGTGATGGGCATGCGCCTGCGGATGTGTGCGAGTTCGTCCGGGTCCAGCCAGTTGTCGTCGTAGTCCAGGGCCGTGCGCGTCATGCCACCATGGTGGCACAGGTCACCTCTGCTGCCGCCGCACGAGGCAGCGCTCGCGTGACCGGACCCCAGGGTTGAGATGCACCCTCGGGGTGAAGTATCTTGATATCGAGATATGTGGTGTGATGAGGCCCACCGGAGACCCGTTGGTCCTCACCGCCCCGCCTCAGCGTCCTGTATCACATCAGGTCACTCGAGCGGCCAGCGCTCACGACGAAGGAGAGCCAGTTGATCAATCACGAAGTCCGGACCTACAAGAGCTCGGAGAACCTGGCCCGCGAGGATCAGCTCGCCTGGAAGATCGCCGAGGTCGCCGCGGACGACGTCGCCGTCGACGCGGACGTCCAGGACATGGTCATCAACCGCATCATCGACAACGCGTCCGTCGCCGCCGCCTCCGTGCGCCGCGGCGCCCCCACCCACGCCCGCGAGCAGGCGCAGGGCCACCCCATGCAGCCGGGCGCTCCCGTCTTCGGCCTGCCGCTGACGGACACGGTCTCGCCGGAGTGGGCCGCCTGGGCCAACGGTGTCGCGGTCCGCGAGCTGGACTTCCACGACACCTTCCTCGCGAAGGAGTATTCGCACCCGGGTGACAACATCCCCGCGATCCTGGCCGTCGCCCAGCACAAGGGCATCGGCGGCGCGGACCTGGTCCGCGGCATCGCGACCGGCTACGAGATCCAGGTCGACCTCGTCAAGGGCATCTGCCTCCACGAGCACAAGATCGACCACGTCGCGCACCTGGGCCCGTCCGCTGCCGCCGGCATCGGCACGCTCCTGCACCTGCCCACGGAGGTCATCTACCAGGCCGTCCAGCAGGCGCTGCACGTGACGACCGCGACCCGCCAGTCCCGCAAGGGCGAGATCTCCACGTGGAAGGCGCACGCCCCCGCGTTCGCCGGCAAGATGGCCGTCGAGGCAGTGGACCGCGCGATGCGCGGCGAGGGTGCGCCGTCGCCCATCTACGAGGGCGAGGACGGCGTCATCGCCTGGATCCTGTCCGGTCCCGAGGCCCGCTACACGGTCCCGCTGCCGGCCGCCGGTGAGGCGAAGCGCGCGATCCTCGACACGTACACGAAGGAGCACTCCGCCGAGTACCAGGCGCAGGCCCTCATCGACCTCGCCCGCCGCATGGGCAAGCAGATCGACGACTTCTCGAAGGTCACCCGCGTGACGATCCACACCTCGCACCACACGCACTACGTCATCGGCACCGGTGCGAACGACCCGCAGAAGATGGATCCCACCGCGTCGCGCGAGACGCTCGACCACTCGATCATGTACATGTTCGCGGTGGCCCTGCAGGATCAGGCGTGGCACCACGAGAAGTCCTACGCGCCGGAGCGCGCCGGCCGCCCGGACACCGTCGAGCTGTGGCACAAGATCGAGACCCGCGAGGACCAGGAGTGGACGCGCCGCTACCACTCGACGGACCCCAACGAGATGGCCTTCGGCGGCCGCGTCGAGATCGAGTTCGCCGACGGCACGACGCTCGTCGACGAGATCGCGGTCGCGGACGCGCACCCGGCAGGTGCCCGTCCGTTCGTCCGCGAGAACTACGTCGAGAAGTTCCGCACCCTGGCCGAGGGCATCGTGAGCGAGCAGGAGCAGAACCGCTTCCTCGACCTCGCCCAGAACGTCGCGGACCTGGACGGCGACGCCGTGCGCCAGCTCAGCTTCGCCGTCGACGGCCTCACCCACTCCGGCTCGAAGGGCATCTTCTGATGCTGGGTGCGACCGCCACCGCCGCACAGCGGCGCGAGCGCTTCCGCGAGCTGCTGAACGGCAGCGAGATCGTCCAGTTCCCGGGTGCCATCAACCCGCTCAACGCGCAGCTCATCGAGCAGGCGGGCTTCGAGGGCGTCTACATCTCCGGCGGAGCCTTCTCCGCAGCGCAGGGACTGCCGGACATCGGCCTCACGACGCTCACGGAGGTCGTCGACCACGGTCGCGCGATCGCCCGGGTGACGAACCTGCCGACGTTCATCGACGCGGACACCGGCTGGGGCGAGGCGATGAACGTCGCTCGCACCGTGCAGGAGTTCGAGGACGCGGGACTGTCCGGCATCCACCTCGAGGACCAGGTCAACCCCAAGCGATGCGGCCACCTCGACGGCAAGGAGGTCGTGACGACGGCAGAGATGGTCAAGCGCATCTCCGCCGCCGCGAAGGGCCGCCGGGATGAGAACTTCGTGCTGTGCGCGCGCACCGATGCGCGTGCGGGCGAGGGACTCGACGCGGCGATCGACCGGGCGAAGGCCTATGCGGACGCAGGTGCGGACATGATCTTCCCGGAGGCCATGCGCGATCTGGGTGAGTTCGAGACCTTCGCCAAGGCGCTCGACGTGCCGATCCTCGCGAACATGACGGAGTTCGGGAAGAGCGAGCTCTTCACCACGTCCCAGCTGGCAGACGCCGGCGTCCGGGTCGTCATCTACCCCGTCACCACGCTGCGGCTGGCGATGGGTGCCATCAAGGACGGTCTCCAGGCCATCCGCACGGAGGGCACCCAGGCCTCGGTCGTGGACCGGATGCAGACACGGGCGGACCTGTACGAGACCATCGACTACGAGGCGTACAACGCGTTCGACGCCGCAGTCTTCAATTTCTCCCAGGAGGGACACCAGTGACCGATCAGGACATCAAGAAGGGGCTGGCCGGTGTCGTCGTCGACACCACCAGCGTCTCGAAGGTCGTGCAGGAGACCAACTCGCTCACCTACCGGGGCTACCCGGTCCAGGAGCTCGCGGCGAACTGCTCGTTCGAGGAGGTCGCGTACCTCATCTGGAACGGCGAGCTGCCCACGCAGGAGCAGCTGGCGGAGTTCAACGAGCGGGAGCGCTCCCAGCGCGCGGTCTCCCAGGAGCTCATCGACATCATCCTGGGCCTGCCGAAGGACACGCACCCCATGCACGTCGTGCAGACGGCGGTCGCGTACCTGGGCGCAGTCGACCCGGAGGCCGAGGAGGAGGGTGAGGAGGCGAACCGCCGCAAGGCCGAGCGCCTCTACGCCCAGCTGCCCACGATCGTGGCCGTCGACCACCGCCGTCGCCACGGGCTGGACCCCGTCGCACCCACGACGGACCTGAGCTACGCCGCGAACTTCTTCAAGATGGTCTTCGACGAGGTGCCGGAGGACGAGGTCGTCCGCTGCTTCGACGTGTCGATGATCCTCTACGCGGAGCACTCCTTCAACGCGTCGACGTTCACGGGCCGCGTCATCACCTCGACGACGTCGGACATGTACTCGGCCGTCGCCGGTGCGGTGGGCGCGCTCAAGGGCGCGCTGCACGGCGGTGCGAACGAGGCCGTCATGGCGATGCTCGA
>DWZY01000358.1 GCA_019117325.1 Candidatus Brevibacterium intestinigallinarum | reverse complement strand
GAAGACCTCGTCCGCGAAGACCAGGCATGCTGCCAGGCGGCGGTCGGCGGCGAGTGCGCGGACGCGCTCGTCGAGGGCGGTGAGCGCAGCTGCGCGCACGTTCGCACCGCCATCGGCACCGGGCAGCGAGGGATTGCGCATCGCACCGGTCAGCGCGACCGGGATGCCCGCGTCATTCAGCAGCGAGAGGACGAACGCGGAGTCCTCCAGTGTGTCCGTGCCCTGTGTGAGGATGACGCCGTGCGCACCGCTGGCCGCGGCAGTGCGGATCGAGCGGACGGCGGCGAACAGGTGGGCCAGCGTGATGGAGCCGGACCCCACCTGTGCCAGCTGCTCGAAGGTGACCTGCGGCGGACCGCCGGGCAGGTCCAGCGTGTCGAGGTGGGCGGCCTCGGCGATCTGCTCCGCGCCCACGGTGGGAGCGACGCCGGCGGCCGCGTCCTTCTGCGGGACGGAGGCGATCGTGCCGCCCAGGGCGATGACGTGCAGGCGCAGTGAGCTCATGCCTCGCAGTGTAGGGGGCGGCGGCCGGGTGTAGCTGACGGTGGTGGAGGGGCGCCGTCGGACTTCGCGGTCAGCCGGGTGGCAGGAGCCCCGCGTGGATGAGGAGCAGCATCGTGACCACGAAGCCCACGGCGTAGTTGAGCCAGAGGAAGGAGACCCAGCCGCGGTGGGCGTCCGCTGATGTCTCGTCGGTGATGCGCGCGAACCGGGCGACCGACACCAGGTAGGGCACCGCACCCAGGGCCGCCCAGCTCAGCACCGGCCCCGCGCCCAGGGCCAGCAGACCTGCCGCCGCGTAGCCCGCGAGCGACAGCCACACGGTGGTCCGCGCGCCCAGCACGGTGGCGATCGAGGCGATGCCGGCCTCGCGGTCGGGGCCCACGTCCTGCACCGCGCCGAAGGCCTGGCTGGCCGCACCCCACAGGAAGAACGCCGCCAGCCCGCACCAGCCCGCCGCACTGGGCCAGGCGCCCAGTGCGGCCAGCGCAACCCAGGCGGGGGAGGAGAAGTGCGTCGAGGACGTGAGCGAGTCCAGGAACGGGATCTCCTTGAACCGCAGGCCGCGCGCGGAATAGGCGACCACTGCGAAGAGCGACAGCGCCAGCACCGGCAGCACCGCGGGGTGGCCGACGATCGCCAGCCATGCGACGAACGGCACGCAGGAGGCGATGGCGGCGACGATCACGGTGCGGTGGACTCGGCGGTCCAGCACATCGCCCTCGACGCCGCCCTTGCGCGGATTGCGCAGGTCGGATTCGTAGTCGAAGACGTCATTGATGCCGTACATCGCGAGGTTGTAGGGGATGAGGAAGAAGAAGCACCCCACCCAGAACGTGGGGCCCAGATCGCCGCCGGCCAGCAGCCACGCGGCACCGAACGGGTAGGCGGTGTTGATCCACGACAGCGGGCGCGAGGTCCGGAACAGGTGCCCCAGCCTGCGGCGTGCGGTCAGGGGTGCGTCAGCGGTCATGGATCGGGTCCTCGGGGGAGTCGGTGGCCGAGGACGCCGGCCGCAGCAGCGTCCACAGCGCGGGCAGCGCGAGGACGGCGAATACGGTGTAGGCGAAGTCCTCGATCGGCATGATGCCCAGGCGGATTCCGGAGATCTGCGCATCGCCGTAGTCCACCAGGCCCACGCCGATCATGATGTTGTCGAAGACTGCCGTCAGCGTCAGCAGCACGAGCGCGGTGGCGCCCAGCGCCCAGCGGTTCAGCTGCCGCCCGGACCGCAGCGCGATGACGAGCACGACGACCGCGGCCGCGAGGAACACTGCGTTGAGGATCCAGTACGTCATGCGCGCTCGCCTCCGGGCACCCTCCGCGCAGCACGGTGCTCAAGGACCCGGGTCGCCCCCGTGTACACGTTCATCGTGAGCCAGCAGAGGAAGATGAGGAAGAGGAGCTCCTCGACGGGCAGCTCGGGGGCCAGGAGCACCCCGGTCATGAACGGGGTCTCGCCGCGGAAGAACACTCCCAGACCGATCCCGAACGCATCCCACACGAGGAACGCGACGACCCCGGTCACGTGCACGATCGCCGCGCGCCGCGCATCCGCGAACCAGAACAGCCGGTGACGCCAGTCGAGCATCACCATCCCGAACAGGCTGAACAGCAGGCAGGCCCCGTACGCGAACGGAGTGAACGCGCCCAGGGGCGCAGTCGCAGCCGAGGCCCCGTCCGCCACTGCGGTGAGACTGCTCGCCGCAGCCACTGCCACCGTCACGTGACCTCCAGCATCCGCAGGGCGTCGATCGCGTTCTCCGCGCTCATGATGCACATGGGCAGGCCCACGCCCGGGGCGGTGAAGGCGCCGGCGCGCAGCAGGTTGGGCACGCGCGGCGAGACGACGGAATCGCGGAACATCGCGCTCTGCGACAGGGTGTGCGCGGGTCCCAGCGCGGTCCCGGACCACGCGCGGAAGCTGCGGGCGAAGTCTCCGGGCGCCCGCACATGGCGCACGCGCACCCGCTGGCGCAGATCCGGCGTCCCCACGCGCGCTCCCACGGAATCGATGACCCGGTCCGCGTACGCCTCGAGCGCGGCCTGACCCGCCCGCAGCGACGGGTTCGCGGGGAACGGGACGAGGATGAAGAGGCTCTCGCAGCCCTCCGGCGCCACCGAGTCATCCGTGACGGTCGGCGCGCACACGTACGTGCTGGCCGGCTCCGGCGGTCCCGCGGTGCGACCGCCGAACACGGACGCGAAGTTCTCCCCCCACTCCTCCGTGAAGAACAGGTTGTGGTGCTGGAGTCCCGGCACGCGCCCCTCGATGCCCAGCATGATCGTGAGCGCGCCCATCCCCGGATCCCGCTTCTCCCACACCCGGGCCGGCACGCTCACCAGCCCGGGCGGCAGCAGCCGGGTCTCCAGGTGGTGGAGGTCGCACGCCGCCACGACCCAGTCCGGTGACAGCGTGAGGATGCCGTCCGCGGTCCGGGCGACGACCTCGGCGATCGAGTGGTCCGGCCACCGGTCGTGGCTGCGACCGGGCCGCAGCGACAGCACATCCGCACCGGTGCGGATGCGGACGCCGGCCGCCCGGGCCAGCCGCTCGAACGCGTCGACGATCGTGCCCATGCCGCCGCGGGGGTACTGCACTCCGTCGATGAGGTCCATGCGACTCATGAGGTGGTAGAGCGCCGGCGTGCGCGCCGGATCGGTCGCAAGGAAGACGGACGGGTACAGGAGGATCTGCCGCAGCAGCGGATGCCGGAATCGCGCATGCACGAAGTCCCGGTAGCTGCCCGTCAGGAGGCCCGGCAGCTGCGGCAGGACCGCTCGCGTGCGCGGGTCCCGGCCCGCGTTCGCCAGCACCCCGGCGCCGAGGCCGCCCAGACTCCGCACCCGGCCCACCGCCCCGCCCAGGCCGCGGTGCTCGCGGCCGAAGTCGGTGCGCAGCGCGTGCGCGCTCGCCAGGTCGTAGAGACGGGACGCGCTGTCGAGGTAGTCGTCGAGGGCAGCCGAGGAGCCGGGCTCCAGGGATTCGGCGAGCGCGTGCAGGGCGTCGCGGTCCGGGCTGACCTCCAGCGGGGCCGAGTAGGGGCGCGCGGGGGACGCATCATCCGCAGAGACGTGCCGGTGGCCGGCGAAGAGGCGGTAGGAGACGGGCAGGTCGACGAGGTCCAGCTCCTGCGCAGCACTCGTGCCGAAGCGGCGGAAGAACGCGTCGAAGACCTCCGGCATGAGGTACCAGGAGGGGCCGGTGTCGAAGAGGAAGCCGTCGTCCTCGAGGGTCGCGGCCCGGCCGCCGATCTGGTCGTGGCGCTCGAGGACGGTGACGTCGTGCCCGTCCTGTGCGGCCAGCGCGGCCGTGGCCAGGCCCGCGATCCCCGCGCCGATGACGACGATCTCACTCATGCCTGCCTCGCTCTCGTGTGTGTCGCGTTGCTGTCCCTCGCGCGGTCGAGTCCCGGCCAGCTGGTGCGGGGCCGGCCTGCAGCGGCGCGCGCGGCCAGACCCGCCTTGACCGGGTCCGGGACGCGGATGCGGGTGCGAGCGACCCGGTGCGCGGGAGTCCGGGCGATGCGGTGCGTGAGCTCCGCGAACACGCCGAACGCGGTCCACACGGCTGGTCGGACGGAGCGCGGCAGCAGATCGATTGCGGGTGCTGCCACGGCGAGCTCGGTGAAGACCTCGTCGGTGAGGCGGTCCCGGTCGGCTTCTGTGAACCCGGAGTGCGCGTGACCGGGAGCGACGAGGTACCCGCGTCGCAGACGGGCGGAGTCGTGCGCGATGTCGCGGATGAAGTTCACCTTCTGGAAGGCCGAGCCCAGGGCGCGTGCGCCTGGCAGCAGGCGGTCCTCCGCGTCGGGCGGCAGGGGGGAACCGTCGAAGAAGACGAGGACGCACATCTCGCCCACGACCTCGGCGGACCCGTGGATGTAGGCGGCGAGCTGTGCCGGGGTGAGGACTGCGGGGGTAGGAGTGCTTTCTGGGATGTCCGAGCGCATCGACGCGAAGAACGGTTCCCACTGCGCGGGTCCGATCCCCGTGTGCCGGGCCGTCTGGGCGAAGGCGTGGGCGACGAGGTCCGTCGAGAACCCGGAGGCGACAGCACCCGCGATGACGGACTCGAACCGGTCGAGCTCCTCGCGGATGGCGGCGGGGTCTGCCCCCTCCCACGCGCCGTCGACCAGCTCGTCGGCCACGCGCACCATCGCGTAGACCGCTTCGATGTGGGCGCGGATGCGCCCCGGCAACGCGGATGAGGCCAGTGAGAACGACGTCGAGTAGCCGCGCATGACGCGCCGTGCCGCAGACCGCGCGGTCCGTGTGTACCGGTCCGCGGGAGAGCGGTGCGAGACAGCTGACATGAATGCCATTGTTCCCGATCCGGCTCGCGCGTCCGCACAGGATCGCGCGAGTCGGGCGGTGGCCGGCGGCAGTGAGCTGCTCAGCCTCGGCGGATGCGGCGGAGCGTCGCGGCGGTCTCGAGGGCGGCGGCGGTCGCCTCGTACCCCTTGTCCTCGACGGACGGCTGGCCGTCGCCGCGGTCCGCGAGTCCCGCACGATCGAGCGCCTGCGCGTCCGTGTCGCACGTGAGCAGACCGAACCCGACGGGCGTGTGCGTGTCGAGCGAGACCCGCGTCAGCCCGTCCGTCGCGGCGGAGCAGACGTAGTCGAAGTGCGGCGTGCCGCCCCGGATGACGACGCCCAGGGCGACGACGGCATCGTGGTGGAGCGCGAGGTCCGCGGCGACGACGGGCAGCTCGAAGCTGCCGGGGACGCGGACCAGCACCGGAGTGATCCCGGCATCCGCGGCCGCGCGCTGCGCCCCGGCGATGAGGCCGTCCATGACGGTGTCGTGCCAGGACGAGGCGACGATCGCGACGGTGAGCGTCTGCAGCGAGTCCTCCGGATTCTGCGCGTCCGTGGGAGTGAGGGCGGGTGCGGGAGCGCCGTGGTGGGCCATCAGGATGCCTTCCTGTCGTGGGAGTCGGGAGTCGTCGGGAGGGTGGTCGAGGGGAAGCCGGGCTGGCTGGGCTGCGCGGGCTGGGTGGGCTGGGCGCGCGATGCGGGTGCGGGCGACGCGGGAGACGCCCCCTGCTCCAGCAGGTGCCGCATCCGGCTGCGCTTCGTCGCGAGGTACTGCGCGTTCTGCGGACGGACCGTTGTCTCGAGGGGGACGCGGTCGACGACCTCGACGCCCAGCGCCTCGAGTGCGCTGATCTTCGCCGGGTTGTTCGTCAGCAGGCGCACGCGGTCGATCCCCATGTCCGTGAGGATCGCAGCGGCCGCGCGGTAGTCGCGCGCGTCCTCCGGGTGGCCCAGGTGCAGATTCGCGTCCACGGTGTCCGCGCCCTGCTCCTGCAGCGCGTAGGCCCGGATCTTCTCCCACAGCCCGATGCCGCGTCCCTCGTGCCCGCGCACGTACACGACGATGCCGCCGTGCCGGGCGATGAGGGTGAGTGACTCCTCGAGCTGCTCGCCGCAGTCGCACCGGTGCGAGCCGAACGCGTCACCCGTCAGGCACTCCGAATGCACACGCACGAGCGGTGCGCCAGCGCCCGCTGCCGCACCCGCCGCCGAGGCCGTACCCGGCTGCGCGGGAGCCGTCGCCTCGAGCGTGAGGTGCTCGGTGCCCGGCCGGCCCTGCGGGTCCAGCTGGCGCCAGGCCCGGGTGCGGAAGTCCCCGTGCGGGGTGGGGAGGGTGACGGCGGGGGTGGCGACGACCTCGGGCGCGGGGATCAGGGGCTCCTGCGGGAGCGTCGTCGCGACGGCGTCCCGGGCATCCAGGTGCGCGATGAGATCCGCGATGGAGATGAGCGGCAGGTCGTGGGCATCCGCGAAGGTGCGGAGGTCCTCGCCGCGCATCATGGGGCCGTGGTCGTGGACGAGCTCGGCGATGACGGCGACCTCACCGGCGTCGGCCAGGCGGCAGAGCTCCACACCCGCTTCCGTGTGGCCGGGCCGCTCGCGCACACCGCCGTCACGGGCGATGAGCGGCAGGACGTGGCCGGGGCGGGTGACGGAGGTGGGGTCGGGGGAGGGCGCGGCCAGGGTGTGGACGGTGACGGTGCGGTCCGCCGCGCTGATCCCGGTCGTGATGCCCGTGGCGGCATCGCAGGTGACGGTGTAGGCGGTGCCCTTCGCGTCCTCGTTCACCTCCGTCATGGGCGGCAGATCGAGCGCCTGCGCGCGGGCTGCCGGCATGGGCGCGCACACGACGCCCGAGCTGTGCCGGATGATGAAGCCCATCCACTCCGGGGTCATCGAGGTCGCGGGCATGATGAGGTCGCCCTCGTTCTCGCGGTCCTCGTCGTCGACGACGATGACGGGCCGGCGATCGCGCAGCGCGGTCAGGGCGGTGTCGATGGGATCGAGGCGGATCATGACGGGTCTCCTTCAGAGGTGGCCGCGGTGGACGCAGCGGGTGTGGCGGGAGTGCCGGAGGCGGGGGCGCCGGCAGAGGTCTGGAACTGGGTGAGGCGGGCGGCGTACTTCGCGATGATGTCGACCTCGACGTTCACTGTGTCGCCCGCGTGCAGCACGCCCATGCGGGTCGCGGCCAGGGTGACCGGGATGA
>DWZY01000039.1 GCA_019117325.1 Candidatus Brevibacterium intestinigallinarum | reverse complement strand
AGCTCGAAGTCCGCGAGGATGTCCGCGGTGGACGGTCCCATGTTGAACTGCCGCCGCGTCACGCCCTTGGGACGGCCGGTCGTCCCGCCCGTGTAGTTGAGGACGGCCCGGTCGTCGTGCCGTCCCTCGTCGCGGAAGGGCTGGGAACCCACTGCGCGCGCGGCGGTCTCGAGATCATCCGCGAACTCGGCCGGACTGAAGGTCCAGGTCCGCAGACCCGCCTCGGCGGCGAAGTCCGTGAGCTCGCGGCTGCGCTCCGGATGGTTGGTCTCATCGACCACCAGGGCGGACACCCGCGCGTCCTCGATCTGGAAGATCTGGTCGGCGGCTCCGCCCATCGGGTGCAGCCAGGTGACGTAGAGGCCCAGCGACTGCACCGCGATGCCCAGCGCCCAGACCTCGAAGCGGTTGGCGCCCAGTGCGGCGACACCGTCCCCGCGGTGCAGCCCGGCCTGCGCGAGCACCGCCTGGTACCGGCCGATGAGGTCGAGGACCTCCGCATACGTGTGCTCGCCGGTCGCATCGACGAACGCCACCCGCTGGGGGTGCCGCTCCAGGATGCGCCGGGACTGGGCGCCGATCGTGGGGCCGGTGAGATGTGATGCGATCTCCATTGATTGCTCCGTCTCTGTGGGGTGGTGGGTCTGGTCTAGGGGGCTGCTCCGTCGCCCAGCGGTGCGAGCGCATCCGTGTACTCGCGCGCCAGGTCATCGATGATCTGCGCGACGGGGCGCACCGCGCGCACTCCCGCCACGGAGTGCCCGGCCGAGTGGACGTCCGCCCAGCGCCGGGGCCCGTCCCCGCGCGCCGCATTGCCGAACAGCGCTGCGGCGGATTCCGGGGTCGCCTCCTCGTCGAGCCGCGCGGGATCCAGGCCCGCGGCCCGGATCGAGGCCGTCAGCATGTTCGTCTGCAGGCCGGTGAAGGCCTTCGTCAGGAGGACCCCGTCCGGATCCGACTCGACGATCGCGCGCTTGTGCGCCGCGCCGGCCGGGCTCTCCTTGCTCGCGATGAAGGGGGTGCCGGAGTACGCGAGGTCGTAGCCGGCCACGCGGGCGGCGGCGATGCTGCGTCCGCCGGTCATGCCTCCGGCCAGCACGACGGGGCCGTCGAAGAACGCCCGGACAGCGGTGATGAAGGCGAAGGGGTTGAGCCACCCGGTCTGCCCGCCGGCCCCGGCCGTCAGCAGGACGAGCCCCGTGGCACCGGCCGCCACCGCCTTGCGGGCGTGGGCGACCGTGGCGACGTCGGCGAACACGGCGACCCCGGCCTCGGCGAACAGGGCGGTGACGGGAGCGGGCGAGCCCACGGAGGTGATGACCATCCGGGCGTCGGATTCCGCGATGAGCTGCGCGTGCCGGGCCGCGTCCGCATCGGCCATGACCAGGTTGGGGCAGAGGAGGCCCCGGGAGTCCGCCTGCACCCGGCCCAGCTCGTCCAGCCAGTCGCGCAGCCCGGACTCCGACCGCGCGTTGAGGGTGGGGAAGGCGCCCACGACCCCGGCGCGCAGGGCCGCCGCAGTGAGCCGCACGTCGGAGACGCGCAGCATCGGCGCGACGATGAGCGGCAGGCGCAGCCGGGAGAGGTCAGGGCCGGGTGCGGGGGTCGTGCTCATCGGCCGAGGAACATGTCGGCCCAGGACTCGAGCAGGGGCTCCGTGCGATGGTCGCGGCCGGAGAACGTGTAGGTGAGCGCCATCCCGCGCATGCTCGTGAAGGCGAGGTCCAGCCGGCGGGCGAATCCGGGAGCCTCCGCGAGCACCGCGCCGAACATCTGCGTGTAGCTCTCCCGCACGCGGCGCAGCACGCGCCGCTCGTGCTCGACGAGGTCCGCGGCGAGGTCCGCGTCCGTGCGCGCGGCGATCCAGATCTCCATCGCCGCCCAGAAGTTGTCTGCGAAGAACGACTCCCACATGCGGCGCACCGCCCAGCGGGCGCGCGCGGGCACGTCGTCCTCGTCGGGTGCGCCCGTGAGATCCGCGGTCTGCGCCGCGTCCAGCCGCTCCTCCATGAGGCGGATGACGGCAGACGCCAGCAGCACCTGCTTCGAGGGGAAGTGGTGGAGCAGCTTGCCGCGGGAGACCCCCGCCCGCTGCTGCACCCGCAGCGTCGTCGTCGCCGCGTACCCGTCCTCCAGGAGGCAGTCGATCGCGGCGGCGAGGATCGCATCCTTCGCCCGCCGGCCCCGTTCCTGCCCCGCTCCCGTGCGGGCCCCCGGTGTGGTCGCCGCGGGCCCGCCGCCGAGGCCGGGGCCGGTCGAGGCGAGCTGGCCCGCCTCCCCGGCCGCGGCCTCGGCAGTGGACTCGTCGTGCATGCTGATCAGCGTGCCGATCAGCGCGGAGCCATGCGGATGGCGCCGTCCAGGCGGATCGTCTCGCCGTTGAGCATGGGGTTCTCGACGATCTGCGCGGCCATGAGGCCGAACTCCTCCGGCTGGCCCAGGCGCGAGGGGTGCGGCACCTGCGCGCCCAGGGACTTGAGCGTCTCCTCCGACGCACCCAGCATGAGCGGGGTGTGGAAGATGCCGGGAGCCACGGTCATGACGCGGATCTGCGAGGACGCGAGGTCGCGCGCGATGGGCAGCGTCATGCCCACGATGCCGCCCTTGGAGGCGGAGTACGCGGCCTGGCCCACCTGACCGTCGAACGCGGCGGCGGAGGCGGTGTTGATGATGACGCCGCGCTCCTCGCCCACCGGGTCGATCGCCTGCATGTGCGCGGCGGCCAGGCGGATGACGTTGAACGTGCCGATGAGGTTGACCGTCACGACCTTCGTGAATGCATCGAGCGGGAAGACGCCCTTGCGGCCGGACACGCGGTGCGAGCCGCCGATGCCGGCGCAGTTCACGACGATGCGCAGGTCGCCCAGCTCCGACGTCCGCGCGATGGCGGCCTTGACCTGCTCCTCGTCCGTCACGTCGCCCGCGACGAAGAGGACGTTCTCGCCCAGCGCCTCGACCTCGTCCGATCCCTTGAGGTCGAAGGCGACGGCCTTGCCGCCGCGCGCCACGATCTCCTTGACGGTCGCGAGCCCCAGCCCGGACGCGCCGCCGGTCACGAATGCGACCTGGTCCTTGATCTCCATGTGTGTGCTCCTCCTCCGGGCTCACCGCCCGATCGTGTGCGTCCCGGGCCGCAGAACATGCTCGCCTGCACCCGAGAACTCTTACCAGTCCATCTTGACCGGTTCTGGTCGATATGTGAAGCTGAGCACACGAATTCTTCGAACAATCGTTCAGCTGAGGAGATCACCATGACCGATGCAGTCATCGTCGCCGCACGCCGCACGCCCACGGGCAAGCGCAACGGAGTCCTGTCCGGCGTCCACCCGGCAGATCTGTCCGCACATGTGCTCGCCGACCTGGTCGCGACCGCGGGCGTCGACCCGGCACTCGTCGAGGACGTCATCTGGGGCTGCGTGTCCCAGGCCAGCGAGCAGACCGGCGACATCGCCCGCACCGCGGCGCTGTCCGCCGGATTCCCCGAGACGGTCACGGGCGTGACGGTCGACCGCCAGTGCGGCTCCTCCCAGCAGGCGGTCCACTTCGCGGCCGCCGGGATCATCGCCGGTCAGTACGACATCGCCATCGCGGGCGGCGTCGAGTCCATGTCCCGCGTGCCCATGGGCTCCTCCTCGATGGGGAACAGCCCGTACGGCGACCGCTTCCTGGAGCGCTACAACGGCGTGAAGCCCAACCAGGGGATCGGTGCGGAGATGATCGGCGAGCAGTGGGGCTTCACCCGCACGCAGGTCGACGAGCTCGCGATCGAGTCGCACGCCCGCGCGGCGGCTGCGACGGATTCCGGCGCCTTCGAGTCGCAGATCGCCCCGATCGAGACCGAGCACGGCCTCATCACCGCGGACGAGGGCATCCGCCGCGGCGGCACGGTCGAGGGGCTCGCGAAGCTCTCGACCGTCTTCAAGGAGGACGGCATCGTGACCGCCGGCAACTCCTCGCAGATCTCCGACGGCTCCGCCGCACTGCTCATGATGAGCGACGCGAAGGCGAAGGAGCTGGGACTCACGCCGATCGCGCGCGTCCACACGGCGGTCCTGGCGGGCACCGACCCCGTCATCATGCTGACCGGCCCCATCCCCGCGACGCAGAAGGCCCTGGCGAAGTCCGGGCTGAGCGTCGACGACATCGGCGTCTTCGAGGTGAACGAGGCGTTCGCCACCGTGCCGCTGGCGTGGCAGCAGGAGATCGGCGCAGATTGGGCGAAGATCAACCCCAACGGCGGCGCGATCGCGATGGGGCACCCGCTGGGCGGCTCCGGCGCTCGCCTCATGACGACGATGATCCACCACATGCAGGCCAACGGGATCCGCTATGGCCTCCAGACCATGTGCGAGGGCGGCGGCCAGGCCAACGCGACCATCCTCGAGCTGCTCTGAGTCCAGCGCACGGAGCACTGAGGGAGAGGAGAGAGCCAGCATGGTGACGAGAGAGCTCTACGAGCAGGACCACGAGGACTTCCGGCGCACAGTCGCCGCGTTCTACGACAAGGAGGTCGTCCCCCACCAGGAGCGGTGGGAGGCGAACGGCATCGTCGACCGGTCGATGTGGAAGGCCGCGGCCGAGGCCGGTGTCATCGGCTTCTCGCTCCCCGAGGAGCACGGCGGCGGCGGGATCACCGACTACCGCTTCGAGATGATCCGCGGCGAGGAGTCGGCCAAGCGCGGACTCGCCTCCTCGACGGGCGGCTGGGGTGTCTCCGACGGGATCGTCCCGGGCTACCTCACCGGGTTCGGCAGCGAGCACCTGCAGCAGAAGTATCTGCCGGGGCTGGCGGCCGGCGACCTCATCGGCGCCATCGCGATGACGGAGCCCGGCGTGGGGTCCGATCTCCAGAATGTCGCCACCCGCGCGGTGCGCGACGGGGACGACTGGATCATCAACGGGGCGAAGACCTTCATCACGAACGGGCAGACGTGCGACTTCGTCATCGTCGTCGCGCGGACGGCCCCGGAGGCCCCCGGCGCACACGGGACCTCCCTCTTCATCGTCGATGACGGCACCCCCGGCTTCACGAAGGGCCGCAACCTGGAGAAGGTGGGACTCGCGGCGCAGGACACTTCTGAGTTGTCGTTCGAGGACGTGCGCGTGCCGTCCTCGCAGCTCCTGGGCGAGCTGGACCGGGGCTTCATCCATCTCATGCAGAACCTCCCGTACGAGCGGATGGGCATCGCCTCCGGCGGACTCGCGGGAGCGCGCGCCGCGTTCCAGTGGACCGCGGAGTACGTCTTCAGCCGCAAGGCGTACGGGGCGACGATCGGCGACCTCCAGGCCACGCAGTTCGAGCTGGCGGACATGGAGGCCAAGATCGACATGCTCGAGGCCTTCGTCGACCGCTGCGCGCTGGCGCTCAATGCCGGCACGCTCACTGCGGTCGACGCCTCGAAGGCGAAGATGCTGGGCGCGGAGCTGCAGATCGAGGTCGTGAATCGCTGCCTGCAGCTGCACGGCGGCTACGGCTACATGCTGGAGTACCCGATCGGCCGCGCCTTCCGCGACAGCCGCATCCAGTCGATCTACGGCGGCACCACCGAGGTCATGAAGCACATCATCGGGAAGGACATCCGGAAGCGGTACAGACAGGACCGCTAGGGAGACCAGATCGTGATGCGAGCGGCGGGGCACAGCGCTTGCACTTCGTATGATCAATCGATAAGTTCTACCGAGTGCCCCCGATCACAGGACCCGGTCCGGCACCGCTGCCGGACCGGGTTCGTCCTGTTCCACGGCAATGAGGTGAGCGGGAAGGTCTCACTCACCTCCCCAGATGAAGGCAAAGGTGGCTTCTCATGACGCGATTGAATGCAGGACTCGACAAGGTCCTCTCAGTCCTTGCCGCAGTCGTCACGGTGCTGATGATGCTCCACGTCGTCGCCCACGCGCTCATGCGGTACTTCCTCAACTCGCCCCTGTACGGCACCAACGAGATCGTCGCCTTCTGGTACCTGCCGGCGATCGCCCTCCTGGGCATCCCCGCAGCGCACCTCCAGAACGAGCACATCACCGTCACGCTCGTGACCGAGCGGATGGGCCGGACGTACAAGAACATCCTCGCGATCTTCGCGGGCGTCGTCTGCGTCCTCGTGAGCATCGGCTTCACCGTCTACGGCTTCCAGGAGGCCGTGGAGAAGATGGAGATGGGTGCGACCGCCGGCGTCACGGACATCGTCACGTGGCCCATCTACTTCCTGGTCCCCCTCTGCTTCGCGCTGCTGGCCCTGCTGCACGTGTTCGACATCTGGCTCATCGCACGCACGGGTGATCCCGACATCGATCCGACGACCGGTGAGAAGGTCGAGAACGAGATCGTCGACGGCGCGCCGGTCTGACCCGCGCCCACCGACCTCCCTTGCACGGCTCTTCTGAAGGAAGCCCCATGACTGCCACCAACACTCCCACGGCGGGCACCGACGCCCCCTCGCTGAACTCCAGCACCCTGCTCCCCTCCGCCCTGCGCCGAAAGAAGCCCGGCCGCGTCGGCATGATCGTCTGCTTCGCCGCCCTCGCCGCCTGCCTCATCGGCTTCTTCACCAGCCCGTCCGGGCCCGTCGCGGGCCTGTGGTGCATCGCGATGATGATCACCCTCATGTTCATGGGCATCCCCGTCGCGATCGCGCTGGCGATCCCCAGCCTCGTGGGCGCCTACGGCCTGGCCGGCATCCCCGCGACCGTGAACATCCTGGCCACCGCGCCGTTCCACGCGGTGTCGAAGTGGTCCTTCTCCGTCCTGCCCATGTTCATCTTCATGGGCATGCTCCTGGCGAACTCCGGCATGGCCTCGCGCATCTACCGCGCGACCGACCGGTGGTTCTCGTGGCTGCCCGGCGGCATCGGCATCGGCACGACCGCCGCGGGTGCGGGCCTCGCCTCCGTCTCCGGCTCGACGATCGGCATGACCTACACGCTGGGGCGCGCGGGCATCCCGGAGATGCTGCGCGCGGGATACGACAAGCGCGTCGCGGTGGGCACCGTCATCGTCTCCGGACTGCCCGGCGGCCTCATCCCGCCCTCGATCCTCCTGGTCGTCTACGCGGGCATCGCCTCCGTCCCCGTGGGCCCGCAGCTCATGGCGGGTGCAGTCCCCGGCATCCTCGTCGCATGCACCTTCGGACTCTTCATCTTCTGCCTGGGCGTCTTCGCTCCCAAGCTCGTGGGCCGCGGCAAGCACGCCGTGGGCGAGGACACCCCCACCGTCACGTGGAAGCAGCGCTTCGAGTCCCTGGGCGAGATCTGGGGCTTCCCCCTCATCATGCTCGTGCTGTTCGGCGGCATGTTCTCCGGTGCCTTCACCCCCACCGAGGCCGGTGCGGCCGCTGCTCTCACGGCCCTGCTGCTCACCCTCCTCTACACCCGCAAGGACAAGCCGCTGGGCCACGTCGCGCAGGCCGCCGTGTCCACCGTGTCCGCGACCGCAGCGATCTTCTTCATCATGATCGGCGCGGAGATGCTCACGAAGCTCCTGGCGATCACCGGCCTGGCGCCGGTCATCACGGAGTTCATCACCGGACTGGGCCTCAGCCGCGTGGGCTTCCTCCTGGTCCTCGTGCTGCTCTACCTGCTCATGGGCATGTTCTTCGACACCCTGTCGATGATGCTGCTGACGATCCCGATCCTCCTGCCCACCCTCGCCCTCATGGAGGTGAGCCCGCTCTGGTTCGGCGTGTTCGTCGTCCTGCTGGGCGAGCTGGGCATGATCACCCCGCCGGTCGGCATCCTGTCGTTCATCGTCCACAACATCGCGAAGAACCCGGAGGTGAACCTGGGCCAGGACATCACGCTCAAGGACATCTTCACGTCCCTGCTGTGGTTCCTCCCGATCGCCGCCCTGTTCCTGGTCCTCATGATCGCTGTGCCCGGCATGACCGAATGGCTGCCGGACCTCCTGGAGCGCACTGCCGGCAGCGCCGCGACCCAGTAGCCCCGGCGCGCCCCCTGATCCACCCACCCCTCAATCCCCGTCCGGGGAAGGAAGTGAGCCTTCGATGGCCCGTTCTCTCACCACCCGCAGCCGCGTCTCGCGGCTCGCACCCGCACTCGCCACGGCCT
>DWZY01000357.1 GCA_019117325.1 Candidatus Brevibacterium intestinigallinarum | reverse complement strand
ACGAGCCCACCGCCGCTGCACTGGCCTACGGCCTGGAGCGCGGCAAGGAGGACGAGCTCATCCTGGTCTTCGACCTGGGCGGCGGCACGTTCGACGTGTCGCTCCTGGAGGTCGGCAAGGACGAGGACGATTTCTCCACGATCCAGGTGCGCGCGACCTCCGGCGACAACAAGCTGGGCGGTGACGACTGGGATCAGCGGATCGTCGACCACCTCATCAAGGCCGTCAAGGACAAGGACGGCGTGGACCTCTCGAAGGACACGACCGCACTCCAGCGTCTGCGCGAGGCCGCTGAGCAGGCGAAGAAGGAGCTGTCCTCCGCCTCCAGCACGAACATCTCGCTGCAGTACCTGTCCATGAGCCAGGAGGGCCCGATCCACCTGGACGAGACCCTCACGCGCGCCAAGTTCGAGGACCTCACCTCGGATCTGCTGGAGCGGACCAAGAAGCCGTTCGAGCAGGTCATCAAGGACGCGGGCGTCACCATCAAGGACATCGACCACGTCGTCCTGGTGGGTGGCTCGACCCGTATGCCCGCTGTGAGCGAGGCCGTGGAGAAGCTGGCTGGCCGCGAGCCCAACAAGGGCGTGAACCCGGATGAGGTCGTCGCCATCGGTGCGGCGGTCCAGGCCGGCGTCCTCAAGGGCGAGCGCAAGGACGTCCTCCTCATCGACGTGACCCCGCTGTCGCTGGGCCTCGAGACCAAGGGCGGCGTCATGACGAAGCTCATCGAGCGCAACACCCCGATCCCCACGAAGCGCAGCGAGACCTTCACGACGGCAGAGGACAACCAGCCCTCCGTGTCGATCCAGGTCTTCCAGGGCGAGCGCGAGTTCACCCGCGACAACAAGGCGCTGGGCACGTTCGAGCTGACCGGCATTGCGCCGGCTCCGCGCGGCGTCCCGCAGATCGAGGTCTCCTTCGACATCGATGCGAACGGCATCGTGCACGTGTCCGCGAAGGACAAGGGCACGAACAAGGAGCAGTCCATGACCATCACGGGCGGTTCCGCGATGGAGAAGGACGACATCGAGCGCATGGTCCGCGAGGCCGAGGAGCACGCGGAGGAGGACAAGAAGCGCCGCGAGGCGCAGGACGTCCGGAACAACGCGGAGACCCTGGCCTACCAGACGGAGAAGCTCGTCGGCGAGAACGAGGACAAGCTGCCCGAGGACGTCAAGACGGAGATCAACTCCGACGTCGAGGCCCTCAAGGAAGCGCTCAAGGGCGAGGACGACGACGCGGTGAAGACCGCGTACGACCGCCTCGTGGAGAACCAGCAGAAGATCGGTGAGGCGATCTACTCGCAGCAGACCGACGAGGCTGCTGCCGGTGACGCGGATGCCTCCGCAGCGGACTCCGCTGAGGACGAGGTCATCGACGCCGAGGTCGTGGACGAGGACGAGGAGAAGAAGTGACGGCGAACGAGGATCCCCAGGACGGCCGCACCGAACCGGGCTTCTCGTTCAACGACAAGCGACGGATCGACCCGGAGACGGGCGAGGTGAGGGCCGACGGCCAGCAGGCCGCTCCGCAGGACCCCGCCGCCGAGGCCCCGGCCGGCTCGGGTGAGCAGGCCGGGGACCCGGCCCAGGCCTCGGGCGCGGGTGCGTCTGCGGCAGGCGACGCGACGGACGCAGCGGATGCTGCGGATCTGGGCGTCGAGATCCCGGAGGACGCATCGTCGCTGGCTGACGAGGTCGTGACCGAGGGCGGCGCGCAGTCGCCGGACGCGATCCTGGCCGAGGAGCGGCTGGCGGACCTCCAGCGGATCAACGCGGAGTACGCGGCCTACCGGATGCGGGCCAACCGCGAGCAGGACCGTGCCCGTGAGAACGGGGCGATCGCGCTCGCCGAGGCTCTCATCCCGGTGCTGGACGAGGTCCGTCTGGCGAAGGAGAACGGCGATGTCACGGGCCAGTTCGATGTCCACGTGACGAAGCTGTTCGAGTCGCTGGAGAAGGCCGGCGTCGTCCAGTACGGCGAGGTGGGCGAGGAGTTCGATCCCGCGCACCACGAGGCGCTCATGCAGCAGCCCAGCGACGAGGTGGACGGCCCGACCGTCTTCATGGTCATGCAGCCGGGCTACCGCTACGGCGACCGCATCATCCGCGCCGCGCGCGTGGGTGTGCAGCAGCCCGCCGACTGAATCGGCGTACCGTTCGGGCTCGGTTCCCGCGGGCGTCTGGCATCCAGACGCCCGCGGGGATCGGCCCGGACGATCATCCGGACGGTGACCGTCCCCACCCGGCAGCATCCGGGAGGGGCGCGGTGGCCGACCAGCGAACGAAGGGAGGTGCCAGGTGAATACCGGACCCCAGAACGACTGGTTCGAGAAGGATTTCTACAAGACGCTGGGCGTCCCCGCGGACGCGACGGACGCTGAGATCAAGAAGGCGTACCGGAAGCTCGCGCGGAAGTACCATCCCGACCAGAATCCGGGTGACGCGAAGGCCGAGGCGAAGTTCAAGGAGGTCGGACAGGCGCACCAGGTGCTGTCCGACAAGGAGACCCGGGAGCAGTACGACCAGGTCCGCCAGATGGGCCGCGGCGCCCGCTTCAGCGCGGGCTCCGGCGGTCAGGCCGGCGGCGGAGGCTTCGAGGACATCTTCTCCGGTCTCTTCAACACAGGCGGAGGACCCGCAGGCGGCCGTGGCGGCTACCGGACGACCGGTGGCGACGTGCCCCCGGACTTCGCGGACCTGTTCGGCGGAGGATCGCCCTTCGGCGGCTCCCCGTACGGCGGGTCGCCCTACGGCGGAGGCTTCTCCACCGGGCCCACGAAGGGCGGCGACTACAAGGCGTCGACGACCCTGTCGTTCACAGAGGCGGTCAAGGGCGCATCCGTGAAGCTCACGATGCCCGGCGGCAAGCCGCTGACCGTCCGCACCCCCGTGGGTGTGAAGGACGGTCAGAAGGTGCGCCTGCGCGGCAAGGGCAAGTCCAGCCCCAACGGCGGCGAGGCAGGCGACCTCATCCTCACGGTGAACGTGAAGCCGCACCCCGTCTTCACCCGCGACGGCGACAACCTGCGGATGGAGCTGCCGGTCTCGTTCGACGAGGCGGCGCTGGGCGCCGAGGTGGCCGTCCCCACCCTGGGCGGACAGCCGGTGCGGATGAAGATCCCCGCGGGGACGCCGTCCGGACGAGTGCTGCGCGTGCGGGGCCGGGGTGTCGAGGGGAAGTCCACGACGGGCGACCTGCTCGTCACCGTCGAGATCTCCGTTCCGAAGGACCTGCCGCAGGAGGCGAAGGACGCGGTCGTCGCGTACCGGGAAGCGACGGCGAGCATCGATCCGCGCGCGGGCCTGATGGACGCGGCGCGGAAGGCGTGATGAGCGATGCGCATCTCAGCAGATGCAGCGGTGTACGTGATCTCCGTGGCGGCGGAGCTGGCGGGCATGCACCCGCAGACGCTGCGCCAGTACGACCGGCTGGGGCTCGTCAGTCCTGAGCGGACGGCAGGGCGCGGTCGGCGGTACTCCGCAGATGACATCGCCCGGCTCCAGCTCATCCAGCGGCTGAGCCAGGAGGAGGGGATCAACCTCGCGGGCATCCGCAAGATCCTCGAGCTCCAGGACCAGCTGCGGGCGTCACGGGCCAGGGCCGCGGAGCTCGAGCAGCAGATCGAACGGATGGAATCGTCCGCAGGGTCGGACCGCCGCGTGTTCGCGGCGGGGACGACCGGGGACGTCTTCTCGATCCTCCGGGGCGAGCGGCCGCAGCGCCGGGCCCCCGGCAGCGCGCTCGTCGTCTATCGGCAGGGCGCGGCGGACGCTCA
>DWZY01000356.1 GCA_019117325.1 Candidatus Brevibacterium intestinigallinarum | reverse complement strand
CCCCAGTTCCGCAGCCCGTACACCGCCCAGGACCACCAGACACTCGTCGGCCGCGCGCCCCACTACGTTCAGCTCCTCGATGACATCGACGCGGCTGTGTCTGCTTCGGACGGCTACCGGTCGCTCGGGGCTCGGGAAGCACTGTCGGGACTGAAGGCCCTCGAGCAGGCGCGTCGCCACATCGAGCGCCTCTCCTCCGATCTGCTCGCGCACTACCACCAGATCGGCGACAGCAGCGCCCACGGCTATCGCACAGTCGATCACCTGCTCGAGGGCGAGCTCCGCATCCCCTCCCATGAAGCACGCCGCCGCACGCACCTCAGCGGCAACCTCACGGACCGCCTCTCCAGCACCGGCGAACCCCTTGAGCCCAAGCGGCCCGCCATCGCACAGCACTTCCGCGACGGTGCCCTCTCAGCAGACGAGGCGCGCACCCTCTGCAAGGCGATCGACGATCTGCCGCCCTCCATCCACGCAGCGCACGCCGACCAGATCGAGAAGACTCTCGTCGAGCTCGCCCCGACGGTCCGTCCCAAGGACATCTCGAAGCTCAGCCAGCGGATCATCGAGCACATCGACCCCGACGGGAAGCTCCCTCAGTACGAGACGAACCCGATGGCGTACACGGTCACGCTCATCCAGAAGCCCAACGGCGACTGGAGGCTGACGGGCCTGCTCGACTCCCCCACCGGCTCGGTCTTCGACTCGCTGCTCAAGGGCAGGATGAACGACACAGACATCCCCATCACCCTGCAGCCACACCCGAAGCACCAGACTGCAAGTTCCGCGGGCGCGGGTGTGGATTCGAACGCGAGTGCAGGCGCGGGTGTGGACTCAGATGTCGAGTCGGGCTCGAATGCAGGTGCGGCTGCCCACGCTGGTGCAGACGCCGACGCGAGTGCGGATGTCGGGTCAGTCGCGACTGTGGGCGGGAATGCCGACCGTGCAGATGGCGCCACCATCTCCGCGGGCTGCTGCGACGCCGCTGCCTCCATGCAGCCCGTCCCCGTCGACGACCATGAGGACTACTGCGCCGCGGCGGCCACCGAGGAGCCCGCTGTTCGCATTCCGCAGGTGCCCCTCGAGGTCGACTGGGCGACGTGGGACCTCACCGTGCACGCGGACGCCACGATCTCCGTCAACGGCAAGCCCGGCACGTTCCTCGAGAAAGAGCCCCACCTCTACCTCGACGAGGACGGCTGGCCCGCTGCGCTCAGCGCCGCCGCCTCCGGAGCCGTCATCGAGCTCCTCGCCGCAGCTCGGACGAGCCCGCACGGATCCGCTCACCGAGTGGTGCGCGAGAAGATCCTGTGCCGCCGGCCTTCGTCGCCGCACGACCTGGCTCTCACCCACGAGGTCACCTCAGATGTCATGCCCGAGGCCACCTTTGGCCCTTCCGAAGCCTCTGGAGCCACTCTCGAGGCCCACCAGGCCTCGCCGCGCGACAGCGCTGGCGTCTTCGAGGACGGGACGCGCAACACGCAGTCACTGTCCCAGGCCCCACCACCACCGGGTCTCGCACGGCATGAGCGCCTGGGATTCCTCCTGCGCTGCGTCTCTCGTCAGCGCGTCCTCCACGGCGCCGACCATGCCCTGGTTGTCAGCGCCACTCCTGAGGACCTCACACACCCTCACCGCACGCTTACCGCCCACAATGGCGGACCCATCAACCTCGCGGACCTCGAGACCTGGTCCAGTGGCGCGCAGACCTTCGCGCACATCGCGGATGACCAGGGGCGGACTATCGGCATCCGCTCGCACGGCCGGTTCGCCACACGCACACAGGTCGCGGTCCTCGCCGCACGCGATCAGGGCTGCACCTTCCCCGACTGCGACGCCCCGCCTCAGTGGTGCGAAGCGCACCACATCATCCCCTATGCCCTGGGCGGACCCACCACCACTGACAACCTCACGCTCGTCTGCCCGTTCCACCACCGATGGTTCGAGATGTCCGGCTGGACCTCGCACTTCCGCAACGGCCTCCCGGGCTGGAAACCACCCCGCAGCGTCGACCCCGCACGGCCACTTCTGTACCACTCGCGGTTCCGTGTCGCGCTCCTCGACCTCCCGCCCACCCTTCCGGACACGGGATGAGCCGGCAGTGGGTGCGCAAGCATCCCGCTGGCCTCCACCCCGCGGCCACTGGCCACCGACCCCTAGCCACCAACCACCGATCACTGGCCGCTGGTCGCTGGCCAGCCTCGGCCCGGCATCGACCAACCCTCTCGACCCATCGACCCGATACCTACTCACTAGTTCTCAACCACCCATTCGCGAAGGAGCGATCATGACCACGTACACCGACTCCACCCAGGCGACTGACCCCACGGGCGCTGCTGACTCGCGCCTGGAGTTTCCCGCCCCGCCGTCTTCCCTCACATCCCTCCTGTCTCAGCCCCTCAGTCCGCAGCAGAAGTTCGTGGTTCCGAAAGCGGGGTGGCTGCGCAGACTCGACGCGATCCCCGAGGCCGCAGAGGCGATCAAAGCGCTGCCCACCAGGATCAACCGCGACGACGCAGTCGACGCCGTCCGTCAGCAGTGGTCGACATCCATCACGGCGGCCTTCGTGAGCTCGATGGTCTGGGCCTACGGACCGAAAGCCGGGTACGCACCATTCCGGGTGCTCCGTGTCCTGACGGCATGCAAGTCGCCCGCTGGCGAGGGCCTGAACCCGCGGGTCGCCGCAGCACTCGAGCGATCCGTCGAGATCGCGCTGGCTGAGGGCGCGGCCGAGGGCTTCAGCTACCTCAACGACTGCACCCACAAGGTGCGGAGTCACGAGCGGGAACACGCGGACACGCTCGTCGGCGTCGACTGCGGTCGGATCTACGGCCTCGGGCCGTCCTTCTTCTCGAAGTGGCTCCACGTCGCCACGCTCGCGCTCCACCCGGAGGACCGCGCGCTGCCGCGAAAGGCCGCGCGTCGACCGACCGAATCGATCCCGGAGCACCCACCCGCTCCGCTGTGGGACAGCCAGGCTGTCTCGTGGTTGCACGATGCTGCACGTGACGTCGATCAGCAGATCTTCACGCAGGAGAAGGAGCGCGGCCCCGGGCTGGAATACGCAGGGGGCTGGTCACCCACGACTCCCGAGGGCGACCTCCTCCGACTGCGCGTCTCCCGCACCGATCACTACGCGAGGTACATCGAACTGCTCGAGGAATGGGGTAGCCCACACAGGCTGGGTGCCTCGCAGGTGGCCGATCGAATCTATCGCCTCATCCGACAGGACGGCGACAGCACATCCAAGGCTGCGTGACCCCCTCAAAGCCGACTGACCATGTCCAGGGCCAGCGGCCGACGAAGTCCGCCGTCTCGCGAACCTGCACGTGTCCATCGAGGGCGCACCACACGTGTCTGCAGGGACGCATCGCATGCATACGGCGAGAATGCGGGTGGGCCGAACCCTGGGCATCGCGGGGTCGCAGTGCTTGACTAGTAGGACCGCTGTCCTTCGCCAGCGGTCCAGATGAACGGAGCACACCATGCCCGCTGCACTCCATCCCTATCTCCGGTTCCCCGGGAATGCCCGTGAAGCCTTCGAGTTCTACGGCGCCGCCCTGGGCGCTCAACCGCAGTTCGCGACCTTCGGGGAGTTCGGCGCGGTGCCGCCCGACCACCCTGCCGCGGCTGCGATCATGCATGGATCCCTGGAGGTCACGGATCTGATCCGGCTCTACGTGTCTGATGGCATCGAGGGCATGTCCCCCGCGCCGCTGGCCACGGGCAACAACATCACCCTCGCGATCATGGGCGATGACGAGGCCCGGATCCGCGACGCCTTCGCGCGCCTGTCGGACGGCGGAACCGTCCAGATCCCCCTGGACACGCAGCCGTGGGGCGATGTGTACGGCGCCTTCACGGACAAGTTCGGCATCGACTGGCAGATGAACATCTCCGCACCCGCCAGCGACGAGTGACGCAGCAGGGTCCTTCCGACAACGTGCGGACTATCCGACAACGCGCGGACGATTCGACAGAACGCAGACGGCTCAACGCTCAGACCGTCACCCGAGGTCAGCCCGCCGACCGTCCAGGTTCGGCGTCAGGACACGCCATCAGTCCTCCGCTACCGGGATTCCCGCGTCACGCAACTGGTCCGGGGTCCGCGTCGTGAAGAGCCAGTCGCGGACGCCGGGGTCGGGGACGATCCTGCTGCGTTCACTCACCTCGTCGGCACCCACGTGGAAGTAGCGGTAGCCGTGCGGCTGCAGCTGCTCCTCGAGCGTCGGCCCGTCGCCATTCGGCAGGACCTCGCACAGCATGTCGGGGCGGTGTGCGGCCAGGAATGACTGGCCGTGGGCGAACACGTCCGTTTCGCCGCCTTCCACGTCGATCTTCATGACGACGGGCCCCTCGACCTCGACCGTGAACGAATCGAGCGACAGGAAGCCCACGTCCTCACCGTCGTCGAACTCCATGTCCGAGGACAGGAACGACGGCAGCGCCGACCCGCTGTCCACGGACGGCATCCGTGCCGTGAGCGACGGGTCACCCACCCCTGCCTGGTGCACGGCGGTGCGGTTCGCGAACCCGTTGCGCACCAGGTTCGCGCGCAGCATCCGCACCACGGGCGGGACCATGTCGAAGGCGTGCGCCGAGAGCGTCGGGTGGTTCGCGACCGTCGCGAGGGTGAAGATGCCGGTGTACGCACCCACGTCCAGGAATGTCCGCGCGTCCGCAGACAGCCGCACCACCAGGTCGATGGCGAAGGCATCTGCCAGGTCCGGGCGACGCCCCTCACCCCAGTACAGCTCCTTGGCCACTTCGCAGCGGTCGGGCCGCAGCATGACGAACTCCCCGTCGGCCACCGTCGCCTTCACCTCGAGCAGCTCGCGAGGAGCAGGGAGTCGACCCATCCTCTCCCGCGACATTCGGGGCGCCGCGAGGCGCAGCAGCGGGTGGATGAGCGGGTGGCTCAGTGTCGTCTTCACGTGCTTCTTCGCACCGAACCAGCTCTGCCGTCGCGCCCGCCGCACCTGTGCGGCGCGGTCGTGATCGACGTGGTCTTCGTTGGCGTGGGCGGGACCGTCAGCCGCAGGGTCCCCCGCGGCGGGGTCGGCGGCGCTGCTCATGATCGACTGCTTTCGTCAGGTGCCCGGTCTGCCTCCAACATACGTTGGATCACACCCCCGGCGCCCGTCCGTCCGCGACTCGAACGGGGGGTCAGAGACCCACACCCTCACTCACGCCAGCTGCCCCAGCGCCACCAGCCAGCTTCACTGGCAGCAACCGGCCCCAGCCTCGAAGCGGATTCCTCCGGCCTCGGCGATGGAGTCTGAGGTGGCCCCGGTGGCTACCCGCCCCGGAGGTGGGGCCTGAGGTGACCCGGTAGCTGCCCCGGAGCTGACCCGGTAACCGCCCCGGTGGCTGCCCGGAGGTGACCGGGGCGTCGACCTCCGAGGCGTCCTCGGACGCGGACTATGAGTTCGCCTGGGCCGCTGCCCATTCCGCGACGCGGCGCGCGCTCTCCTCCTCGGAGATGTCCTCGATGCGCGTCATGACGGTCCAGCGCACACCGAACGGGTCGCGGACGCTGGCGAAGCGATCTCCCGACACGAAGTCGGCGAGCGGCTCGCGCAACGTCGCTCCCGCTTCCACGGCGGCGGCCACGACCGCGTCAGCGTCACTGACGTAGAGGCCCAGGGAGTAGCAGTCGTCGTCACCCGCGGGTGGAGCGACCAGGTTGTAGTCGGGCATGGGCTCGCCGAGCTGGAGCTGCCCGTGCCCCATGTCGAGCACCGCATGGACGACGACGCCGCCCATCTCAGTGACATCGACGACCCGCGCACCGAAGACGTCGCGGTAGAAGCTCACCGCGTCTCGCGCGTGCGGGATCGCGAGGAAGGGGGTCAGGCTCGTCAGACCCTTCGGGACGCCGTTGTCGGTGTGGGTTCCGTCTGCTGCAATGCGTGGTGCGTTCATGCCGTCAACACTAGGGAGACGTCCCACCGCTGACTTGTAGATTCGCGCCAGACCGTGGATTACGCTCCGAGGTGTGGACGATCCACCCACGCAGAACGGCGACGAGGCCGCTCCTGCCACAGCCGCACACTCAGCCGACTTCACCGGGACCACAACTCCCGCGCGGACGGCAGCTCCCGCCGAGGCCGCGGCACCTGCCGAGACACCGTCGCCCGCGCAGGCCACCGAGGCCGCGATCCCGCCGCACAGCGACGGCGTGCTGTACCCGTCCCGGCTCCCCGCCTTCCATCGGGTGCCAGCGACCGGAGACATCGCCGCCTTCGTGCGGTGGTTCTGGATCTCCGAGTGGGACATCGGGCCTCGCAGGACGTCCCGCCAGCACATCATCGGGTATCCCGCGAGCAATCTGGTCGTCTCGAACGACCGCACTGAGTTCTCAGGGCCCACCACTCGCGCCTCTCACCGCGACCTCAGCGGCTCCGGGTGGGCGGTGGGTGCACTGCTGCAGCCGGCGGCCATCCCCCTCGTCCTGAACCGCGTCACCCTCGACCGTGCGAGCGCGGCCGGACCCACGGACGACGCGAGCGCGGCCGACCCCAAGGGTGAGATGAGCACAGGGGGAACAGCGCACGAGGTGAGCACAGACGGCCCCGCGCGCCGCATGGCCACCGGTGAGCCCACCCCCGAACCAAGCACGGGCAGACCCGCATGTGAGGTGAGGACTCGCGGTCTCACGCGCGAGTCCAGCACGGCCTCGGACGGCATCGCCGCACTCCGGGACACCGTGCAGCAGGTCCCTCTTCCCGAGCTCGAGGCCGGAATCCACGCCGCGATGTCCTCATCCGCTCCACCCGCGGACCGCCGAGCCGAGGCTGTCCGCGCCTTCTCCGCCTGGCTGTCAGCATGTCTGGGCGAACCCACTGCCGATGGGCTGCTGGCGAACCAGATGACCGAGGCCGCAGAGACCCAGCACCAGATCGTCACCGTCGCTGGCCTCGCCGCCCACCTGCACGTCTCGCAGCGCACCCTGCAACGGCTGTCAGCCACGTACGTCGGGCTGTCGCCGGGCATGCTCATCCGCCGGCGCCGCGTGCAGGACGGTGCCCGGCGACTGCGCGAGCAGCCGGATCTCAGCCTGACGGACCTCGCCCACGAACTGGGGTACGCCGACCACGCTCACCTCACCCACGACTGGCGCACGGTCCTGGGGATCACTCCCGCCGGGTACCGCCGGGACACCGCACCAGACGGTCCCCCGCACACCTCACCACTGAAGCGAAGCCCCGAAAGCTAGTCGACGGGCCTCGTGGCCAGTGGTGGTACGGGCGCGAGCCCGGTCTCGGACACACATTCTGGCCTTCAACCCGATGGTGCCTGCGACGCCCGGCCACCACGAAGCGCCTCCGCACACCACCCCACTCGACGTAGAGTGTGCCGCGTGTCGTCCTCCACTGCTGCTGCACCGCTGACCGCCCCGCCTCGAGAGTCGCTGGATCGCGCGTTCTCGCTCATCACCACCACCCCGGACTTCCCCGCGCCCGGAGTGCTGTTCCGCGACGTGACTCCTCTGCTGACGGATCCCGACGCGTACGCATCCTCGCTCGCCGCCGTGGCGCTGCCGTTCTGCGACGAGTCCGGACTCCCCGAGTTCGACCTGGTCGCCGGCATCGAGGCGCGCGGGTTCATCGTGTCCGCGGGCATCGCCGCCCTCACCCGCACGGGCACCCTCCCGATCCGGAAGGCAGGGAAGTTGCCCACTCCGCAGGTGCGGGTCGACTACGGGCTGGAATACGCCGAGGCCGCGATTGAGGCATCCGGCGACCTCACCGGCCGCCGTGTCCTCCTCGTCGACGACGTGCTCGCGACGGGTGGAACCCTCGTCGCAGCGCAGTCAGTCGTCGAGCAGCTGGGCGGAACGGTCGTCGGATCCGCCGTGCTCCTCGAGCTCACAGGAATGGCAGGACGGGAGCGAGTCCCGTCCTGCCATGCTGTCTTCTCCGTCTGACGCCCGCGTCACGACGTCATGGGTGTCCGGGCCAGGAGAGTGCCCGGTGCTCGGCGCGCGTCCGTTCGGCCGCGACCTGGCGGTCGACCTCGAACTGGCGAATCGCGCGCTCGCGATCGGCCACGGCACGGGCATGCTGTGCCGGGTTCGGGCTCACCGCGTCGGTCACGGGCGCAGTCGCGCGCGCTTGACCGGCACCGGGCACGGTGTGATCCGCCGTGTCGACCGCGGGCGTCGCAACGGCAGCCGGTGCACCGCGATCAGTCGTGGCGACAGCCGGTGCACCGTGATCCGCCGAGGCGACCGCAGCCGCACGCGCCGTGACAACGGCCGGTCGAGCCGAACGGGCAGCCGTCGCAGACGAGGCAGACGTGGCAGTCGACCGATCGACCGTGAGCGAGTCCGGACCGGCCGGTCGGCGTGCCCAGCGGACGAGCAGCAGACCTACTGACAGCGCGATCCGGCGCGGTATGGGATAGGGACTGGGGTACGACATGTGTGATCCTCAGGTTCATGTAAGGGCATGACGAATAGCCCTGCCTGCATAAGCAAGAATGGGTTGGATGCGCCTCTCAACATGCACGTGAAGTGCAGGTGAGATGCGCTGATGAATGGGTCTGGGCACAATCCATTGAAAGCGGCAGAAATACCATTCCCAGTCTGAATATGACTGGAATGCAGTTCTCAGTCGTTGCTTCGATCAGCGCTGGCGCAGACCTGCGCGCCGGGTGACACGGCAACCTGAGCAGCAGCGAACGATGGCTGTCCTCTGGTACCGGATGTCAATTGCAGACGGATGCGCGTGGGCCACGGATAGCGGCGGGCCGGGGATACAGGCGACCACCGGTCAACCATGGGTGACGGCCCAACAGGACCTCACGCCTCACGCGAGTCAGCCACGCTGTTCAGCCATCGGCTCCATCGACATCGTCCGATGCGCAGCACCCGCGGGTGCTCTGCAACAGATGAGGCTCAGCAACAGGTGAGTCCGAGAACTGCCTGCCCGGGCCCTCCGGCGTCTCGCCATTGGCATTGAACCGTCCCAGGTCGAACCGCTGAGCGTCGCTCCACTCAGCAACCGCCGGCGACAGAGCGCCGAGGTCGTTAAGCGAGGAGGACGCCGCCCGCGAACGGCGCTGCCGCGCCCAGATCGCGAGTTCCGACAGGACCGCCGCACGCACCGCGTGCACCACCGAGGGAGAGCGCGCCTTCGTCTGCGACTGCAAGCTTCTTCGCTGTGTCGATGAGCATCGTCGCCCTCCTTCCGGTCCGACCCGCGTCACGCCTGCGGCATTCGCAGCACGACACGAGAATCCTCTGAAATGATCTGGTGATAATCACCACGAACAAAGCTACACGTGAATAATCGGACGCACAAGGGATTCTTGGAAAGAATTCATAATTCCTGGTCGGGCTCGAACTCCACCCAGGTCAGAGGCAGAACCGCGGCCCAGTGCTCACCGGGAGTTCTTGAGCGTCGGCACCACCAGCACCGGCGACACGCTGCGGTTGAGAACCGCCTGGCTGACAGACCCCAGCATGAGGCCGGCGAATCCGCCGTGACCCCGCGTCCCCAGCGCCACGACGGACGCCGACCGGCTCGCCTCCGAGAGCACACCCGCCGGCGTGCCGTCGAAGAACTGCCAGTGCACGCCCAGCCGTGGATGAGCGGTCCGCACCTCGTCCGCCAGCTGCGTCAGGTAGTCCGTGTGCCGCTTCCGGATCGACGGGATCGCCGCGTTGTACTCGACGGGGTTCGGGTACCACGCGTCCGCGTTGAGCGGCGCTGCGGAGACCAGGGTGAGCGGCCTGCCGAACAGCTCCGCGACACGGGCCGCCGCCATCGCGATCCGCAGCGCATCCTCGTGGAGGTCGATGCCGACGACGACCTCCTGCCGGAAGTTCATCTCCTCCTCGACGTTGCGGAACGCGGTCCCGCGAGGCTTGGGCGGAGTGGACTCGTCCAGCAGCTCGGTGGGCTCGGCCTCGGCGTCGTCTCCGCCGGGCCGGTCCTGAGCGGGAGCGAACAGCGTCGCTGCGTCGGGGGTCACCCACTTCTCCGGGATGACGAGCGTGGGGCAGTGGGAGTGCGCGGCGAGCGCGCCGGACACGCTGCCCAGGAACCGACCGGCGAAGCGGTTGCGCCCCCGCTTGCCCACGACGACCAGCCCGGCATCGGCGCTCTCGCGCACCAGGAGGTCCGCGGCGTGGTCGGCGTGGGTCGCGGTGGTGACGTCGACGCCCTCCGACTCGGCCTTCTCCGCCAGCGCGTCCAGCGGGCCGCGCGCGTACTCCTCGAGCATCCGCTCGTAGCTGCCGGCGACGACCGGTCCGTTCTCGTATCCCACGGACGGGATGATGTAGCCGCCCACCAGGCGCAGGCTCCAGCCGCGCCGCTTCGCCACGGCCAATGCGATGTCGAACGCGCGCGAGCTGTTCTCCGAGCCGTCGACACCCACCAGCACCTGATCTTTGACTGAGGTTCCCGTCGTGTCTTCCATAACCGAATTTTACTCCTCTTCACAACGTTTTAGGAGATTCGTGACAGTAACGAGACCTCAGCGGGGAGAAAGAACAATCGTGCGAGGAGACCCGGGCAGAAGGCCTCGACCGGGGCCGAGGTCAGAGCCAGTGCCGAGGCCGGGGCCGAGGCCAGTGCCGAGGCCGGGGCCGGGGCCGAGGCTGGGGCCGAGGCTGGGGCCTGGGACCGAGGCCGGGATACCAACCTCACCCG
>DWZY01000355.1 GCA_019117325.1 Candidatus Brevibacterium intestinigallinarum | reverse complement strand
CGCAACGTGACGGCGAACAAGCCAGTCCGCGAGCCCGCGGACTTCCACGGCCTCAAGATCCGCACGCCGGATGCACCCCTCTACCTGCAGATGATCCGCACCTTCGGCGGCACCGCCACTCCGATGGCGCTGTCTGAGGTGTACCTGGGACTGCAACAGGGCGCGATCGACGCGCAGGAGAACCCGATCCCCACGATCGCCACGAACAAGTTCGAAGAGGTGCAGTCGACGATCAGCATCACCCGGCACATGGTGCAGGGCGTCCAGCTGGTCACGAGCGACCGCTTCATGGACGGGCTCACCGAGGACGAGAGGCAGGCCGTCCTGGACGCCGCGGACTCCGCGCGCCTGGCCAACCTCAAGTGCCTCGAGGAGCAGGAGGAGGAGATCCTCGAGACCTGGCGCGCCGACGACACGATCGACATCGTCGAGGACGTCGACACGGAGACCTTCCGCGACCTCGTGAAGTCGGACCTCCTCCCCAACACGCCGTGGGAGGACCTCTACCTGGAGGTCCAGGAGGAGATCGACAACGACGTGCCCACCGTCTTCGGCACCGATCCCGAGGACTCGGAGCTGTTCGCTGACGAGGAGGAGCAGTGATGTCGGAGCAGGAACCCGGCCAGACTCCCGAGGCCCCCAAGACACCTGAGTCCGCCGCGGCTGCCGCTGTCCCGGAGCAGGAGGACTTCAGCTTCCGCCGGGACCGGCTCGAGAACGCGTCCGCTCTCTACCGATGGATCATCGGCATCGAACGCTTCGTCGCGGCAACCTTCCTCGTGGGCGTGCTCGCGCTGGTCCTCACACAGGTCGTCTCCCGGTACGTCTTCAACTCCCCGTTCTCGTGGACCGAGGAGTCCGCGCGCCTCCTCTTGGTGTGGCTGACGTTCCTCGCGGCGATGCACGTCTCCAGCCGTCGCGCCCACATCACGGTCGACCTCGTCGCGATCGTCGTGCCCGCGCGCGCAGCCCGCTCCGTGAGCGCGGTCGCAGAGATCGTCGTCATCGTCACCGCGATCGTCATGAGCGTTGCGGGAATCATGATGGTCGGCATCGTCGGCGGGCTCGCCCTGCCCGCGACCGGCCTGCCCACCACTCTGCTCTACGGTGCCGCCCTCGTGGGCTTCGTCGGCATCGCCATCCACTCGCTCCTGGCGCTGTACCTGCAGATCAGGCACCCCGAGGACGAGCTCGACCCTGCCGCGAAGGCCGCGGAACTGGAAGGGATCTGACCATGACCCTGCTGCTCATGATCGCCGCCCTCCTCGTCCTGCTGGCGCTGCGCGTGCCGGTGGGCGTGGCCCTCATCGTGCCGTCCCTCGTCTACATCCTCGTGGACCCCACCGCCTCCCTGGCGCTGGCAGTCCAGCAGTCCACCTCGGGCGTCTTCGACTTCGCGATCCTCGCGGTGCCGATGTTCATCCTGCTGGGCAACCTGGCGAACGTGTCCGGGGCGACGGATCGCCTCTACGATGCTGCGGTCGCCCTCATCGGCCACGTGCGCGGCTCGCTGGGCTACGTCAACATCCTCACGAGCTTCGGCTTCAGCTGGATCTCCGGCGCCGCGATCTCCGACGCCGCCGCGATGGGACGCATCCAGGTGCCCGCGATGGTGCGCCGCGGCTACTCGCCGGGCTTCTCGCTGGGCATCACCGGTGCCTCCTCGCTCATCGCGCCCATGATGCCGCCGTCGATCCCCGCGATCATCTACGCCGTCACCGCGGGCGTGTCGATCAGCGCTCTCTTCATGGCAGGGATCGTGCCGGCCATCGTGCTGGTCATCGCCCTGAGCATCACGGTCTGGATCCTCACCCGCAAGCGGGAGGACCTGCGGCTGGAGCGGGTGAGCTGGAAGGAGCGCGGACGGCTGAGCCTGCGCGCGCTGCCGCCCATCGGCGCCGCCGTCGTCATCCTGGGCGGCATCCTCTCCGGCATCTTCACCCCCACGGAGGCCTCCGCCGTGGGCGTGGCCTACGTCGCGATTCTCGCGATCTGCTACGGCAACCTGGGCTGGGAGAAGCTGCGCTACGCCCTGGTGACGAGCGTCGAGACGATCGGCGGTGTCCTCCTCATTGTCGCCGCAGCCGCCCTGTTCGGCTGGGTGCTGGCCCGCGAGCAGGCGCCGCAGCTCGCGGCGCAGCTGATCCTCCAGGTGACCGACCGGCCGCTCGTGTTCCTGCTGCTGGCCAACATCCTCCTGCTCATCGTGGGAGCGGTCCTGGAGCCCACGAGCGCGATCCTCATCCTGGCGCCCGTGCTGGTGCCGGTCGCGGAGGCCTTCGGACTCAGCCCCATCCACTTCGGCGTCATGCTCGTCTTCAACCTCATGATCGGTCTGCTCACCCCGCCCGTGGGGCTGGTGCTCTTCGTCCTCTCATCCGTGACGAGGTATCCCGTCACGACCGTCATCCGGGGTGCGCTGCCGTTCTTCGTCCCCATGCTCGCCACGCTCGTCGTCATCGCCCTGGTGCCCGCACTGAGCCTCTGGCTGCCCGGCCTCATGGGATTCTGACCCCTGTCGCTGGGCCCGTCCCGTCCACCACGTCCCCGTCCCATCCGAAACGTCCCCGACAGTGAGTCTCTCGGAAGGAGCACACACATGACGTCCACCGCAACGACCGACGAGCCCGCACCCCAGGGTGCCGCCGGCACGGACGAGACCGTCCGCGCCGCCCACGCAGCATTCCTCGCAGCCCGCACGCACTCCCGCGACGAGCGCGCCGCGTGGATGGACGCGATCGCGGACGCGCTCGAGGCGAACCGCGAGGACCTCGTCGCCCTGGCGGGCGCAGAGTCGAACCTCCCCGACGCCCGCCTGAACGGCGAGCTCACCCGCACCGCGTTCCAGCTGCGCCTGCTGGGTGAGGAGGCCCGCCGCGGCGAGTTCCTGGGCGCGACGATCGACCACGCGGACGCCGACTGGGGCATGGGACCCCGCCCCGACGTGCGCCGCATGAACGTGCCGCTGGGCGTCGTGGGCGTCTTCGGCGCCTCGAACTTCCCATTCGCGTTCTCCGTCATCGGCGGCGACTCCGCCTCCGCGCTGGCCGCCGGCTGCGCGGTCGTTCACAAGCTGCACCCCGCCCACCAGGGCCTGGCTCGCCGCACGGCGCGCCTCGTCGCGGACGCACTCGAGTCCGCAGGTGCGCCCGCCGGCCTGTTCGGGGCCGTCGAGGGTCGCGAGGCCGCCGAGGCCCTCGTCGACCACCCGCTCGTCCGCGCCGTGGGCTTCACCGGCTCGGAGGCCGGCGGCCGCGCGCTGTTCGACCGCGCCGTCGCCCGCCCGGAGCCCATCCCGTTCTACGGCGAGCTGGGCTCCCTCAACCCCGTCGTCGTCACCGAGGCCGCCTGGGCCGCGCAGGGCGAGGACCTGCTGGCCGGCTGGATGGGCTCGATGACGATGGGCGTGGGCCAGTTCTGCACGAAGCCCGGCCTGCTCCTGCTGCCGGAAACCGCCGCCGAGGCCGCCCAGACGGCCCTGCCCCGGCTCGCCTCTGAGGTCGCCCCGGCTGCCGGCATGCTCACCGAATCGATCCGCGATGGCTTCGTCGCGAACCGCGACGCGGTCGCGGGCTCCACGGACGTCGACGTGCTGGTCGCCGGTGACGCGGCGAACCCGCCGGCACCGGGCGTCCTGCAGGTGCGCGGCGCGGACCTGACGGAGGATTCCCCGGCGATCCGCACGGAGATGTTCGGCCCGGCGGCCGTCCTCATCACGTACGCGGACGACGCGGAGCTCGAGCGGGTCCTCGACCTGCTCGGCGGACAGCTGACCGGCACGATCCACTCGGCCGACGGCGAGGACATCTCCCGCGTCCTCCAGCAGCTGCAGGACCGCTGCGGCCGTGTGCTGCGCGGTGGCTGGCCCACCGGCGTGACGGTGTCCTTCGCCCAGCACCACGGCGGCCCGTACCCGGCCGCGACCCAGACCGCGACGAGCGTGGGCACCGCTGCGATCGATCGCTGGCTGCGCCCCGTCGCGTTCCAGGACATGGAGGACGCGATGCTGCCGGCCGAGCTGCAGGAGTCGAACCCCACCGGCATCGCCCGCCGCGTCGACGGCGAGTGGGTGGCAGCGCAGTGACGGCTGCACAGGCGACCGGAGCGGCACTGACCGCCCGCGACGTCCTCCCGATCGAGGAGACGACCGGCACCTTCGTGGGCCGGGTCTGGGACCCCGACCGCAGCGTGCCCGTGCCCGTCGCCCTGCGGGGCACGCAGGTGTGGGACGTGACGGAGCTGGCCGGGACCTCGGCGTCCCTGCTGGAGCGGGCGGACCTCGCCGGCGAGCTGGCCCAGGTCTTCGCGACCCCGGCCACGTGGAGCGTCGACGACCTGCACCTGCCGCAGCAGCTGCCGGCCGGCGACGATCCGGCGCGCCCGGCCGCGCTCACCCTCCTGGCGCCGATCGACCTGCAGGTCATCAAGGCCTGCGGCGTCACGTTCGCGGGTTCGATGATCGAGCGCCTCATCGAGGAGCGGGCCGGCGGCGATCCGGGCAGCGCACAGCGGATCCGCGAGGAGATGACGCAGGCAGTGGGCGTCGACCTCGCCGCGATCGTGCCCGGCAGCCCGGAGGCCGCGGCCGTCAAGGAGCAGCTGCTGTCCTTGGGATGGTGGTCGCAGTACCTCGAGGTGGGGCTGGGACCCGACCCCGAGGTCTTCACGAAGGGACCGCTGCTGTCCGCGGTGGGCACCGGTGACACGATCGGCATCCCCGCGTTCTCCTCGTGGAACAACCCGGAGCCGGAGCTCACCCTGGTCGTGACGGCGGACGGTCGCATCGCGGGCGTGACCCTGGGCAACGACGTGAACCTGCGCGATGTCGAGGGGCGCTCCGCGCTGCTCCTGGGCATGGCGAAGGACAACAACCGGTCGACCGCCCTGGGCCCCGTCATCCGCGTGTTCGACGAGTCCTTCACGCTGGACGATGCGCGCAGCGTCGAGATCGAGCTGCGCGTCGAGGGTGCATCGGAGACGGACGGCGGCGACGGCTTCGTGCTGGACGGGCTCAACACGGTGGGCGCGCTCAGCCGCACGTTCGAGCGGCTCGTCGAGGCGACGCTGGGTGACCACCACCAGTACCCGGACGGCTGCGTCATCCTCACGGGCACGCTCTTCGCTCCCACCCAGGACCGGGACGTCCCCGGCGATGGCTTCACGCACCGGCACGGCGACGTCGTGACGATCGCGAACCCGCGCCTGGGCCGCCTCGTCAGCACGGTCGGACCCACCGAGCAGCTGACGCCGTGGACGTACGGCGTCCGGCAGCTCGTCGCAGACCTGAGCGCGGCGGGGCTGCAGGCGTAGGACTGCATCGAGCGCAGGACGACTGCGAGCCAGCGCGTCAGTCTGAGGGCGGACGCGGGCCGCATGGTAGCGCGTAGTGTGAGGGGCGTCAGCGAAGCTGGCGCCCCTCATCGTCTGCACCGAAGGAGACGCACCATGGCCACCTGGATCATCACCGGCTGCTCGACAGGTCTGGGGCGCTCACTCGCCGCCGCCGTCCTGGAGGCGGGGCACAGCGCGGTCCTCACCGCGCGGAAGCCGGAATCGCTGGAGGACCTGGTGCAGGCGCACCCGGACACGGCGCTCGCGCTGCCGCTGGACGTGCGCGATCACGCGCAGGTCGTCGAGGCGGTCCGCGCAGGTCAGGAGCGGTTCGGTCCCCTCGACGTCCTCGTGAATAACGCGGGCTACGGGTACCGCTCGGCGCTCGAGGAGGGCGACCCGGACGAGGTCGCGCAGCTGTTCGCGACGAACCTCTTCGGCGCCGTCGACATGATCCAGCAGGTGCTGCCCGGCATGCGGGAGCGCGGTACTGGCACGATCGTCAACATCTCCTCGATCGCGGGCCGGACCTCGCAGCCGGGGTCCGGGTACTACTCGGCGACGAAGTTCGCGCTCGAGGGGGCCTCGGACGCGCTGTCGAAGGAGGTGGGTCCGCTGGGAGTCCGCGTCATCGTCGTGGAGCCGGGAGGGTTCCGCACGGACTTCGCCGGCCGCTCGCTCACGCAGTCCGCGCAGCCGATCGGCGACTACGCGGACACGGCGGGGCTGCGGCGCAAGGAGAACGACACGATCCACGGCCGTCAGCCCGGCGACCCGGACCGCGCCGCGCAGGCGATCCTCACGGCAGTCGCCTCCGACCAGCCGCCGCTGCGCCTGCTCCTGGGGTCGGACGCGCTGCGCCGGGCGGAGGGCGAACTGGCCGCCCAGCGCGCGGAGATCGACGCGTGGCGCGAGGTCACGATCAGCACGGACTACCCGGACTGAGTCTCAGCGTGCGTCGATGCCGTCGCCCGCGACCGTCTCACCGATGACGGGACAGCCGGGGACATCCTGCTGGCCCCGTCAGTGCCTCACGATCGACCCGATGGCCGCCCCGGCCAGCATGGTGACGAGTGTGACCATGACGGAGGGGACGAAGAACGAATGGTCGTAGAGTCGGCGCCCGAGCTTCGTCGAACCCGTCTGATCGAACGCAGCAGCCGCGATCTGCAGTCCGTTGGTGGGAAGGAGATAGATGCCTCCCAGGCCTCCGACCCACAGGCCGACGGTGAGGGCGATCGGTATGCCGGCATCCAGACCGATGGGCACGATCGCCAGGGTCGCTGTTGATTGGCTGGTGGTCAGCACTGCTATCAGGAAGACGGCGATGGCCATGGCGAACGGCCATGCCTGCACCCACTCGCCCAGGCTCGCGAAGACCGTCTCAGCATGGGCGTCGAGGAATGTGTTGATCATCCAGGCCAAGCCGAAGAAGGCGATGGCTGCGACCATGCCACCACGGAAGATGTCCGCGGACGGGACGGAGCCCAGCTGAGGTCGTCCGACGATGAGAATCGCCGTTGATGTGACCAGCATGACCAACTGGATCATCACACCGACGCCCACGACGTCCCCCTCGCCGTTCGAGGGTCGGAGAGCCGGAAAGAGTCCGAACGCGACGACGCTGAGGACTCCCGCGAAGTACACCAGCGCACTTGCACGTGCGCGGGGCGTGATGCCTGTGGTCACGGTGGTCAGGCCCGTGATACTCGGAGGGGCATCCCTCGCGGTGACGGCAGGACGGGTGTCGGGTCCACCCCACCGACTGACGAGCATCGACGTGACGACAATGCCCACAGCCGCTGCCGGAACGGTCACGACCATGATCTGCAGGATGCTCCAGCCCCCTGCCGGCTGCACGTCCATGATGGAGACCATGACCGCCATGGCTGCGGAGACGGGGGAGCACGCCAGTGCCACACTCGTCGCCACCACTGAGACGCTCATGGGCTTCGAGGGCCGCACTCCTGATCGCTCTGCGACCTCCTGGATCACGGGCAGGAGCGAGAAGAGGATGTTCGAGGTTCCTGCACCCACAGAGAAGAGGAAAGACACCAGGGGAGCCACGATGGTCACACTTCGAGGCCTCTTCACGATGACTCGAGCAGCGAGCGAGATCATCCAGTCGATTCCACCCGCGGCCTGCAGGACGGAGGTGGCGAGGATGACGGCCACGATGATCAGCAGAGCATCCACGGGAGGGGCTCCGATGTCCTCGCCGAAGACGAAGACGAGAAGAGCTGTGCCGACTCCTCCCCACAGTCCGATGCCGACTCCGCCAGCGCGGACACCCAGAAGGATCGCCCCGAGGACGATCATCGCTTCTGTCAGAAGCATGACTGTCTGCACCCGCGCATGTCCTTCCTGATGGTGCTGAGGCCCCTGCAGCAGGGCCGTGCGACTCAGCGAATGTCGATGCCGTCGCCCGCGACGGTCTCGCCGATGACGGGATAGCCGGGGACCTCGCCCACGACCAGCAGGCCGCCGGACGTCTGCGCGTCGGCCAGCACGAGGAGGTCGTCCTCCGTGATGCCCGCGCCCGCGCGCACGTGCGGGCGCACCCAGTCCAGGTTGCGGCGGGAGCCGCCGGAGACGTATCCGTCGCGCAGGGCCTCGGCAGCGCCGTCCAGCAGCGGAACGGCGGAGCGGTCGAGGACGGCGCCCACGCCCGAGGCCCGCAGCATCTTGTGCAGGTGACCCAGCAGGCCGAAGCCGGTGACATCCGTCGCGGCGGTGGCCCCGGCCTCGAGTGCGGCGACTGAGGCATCGCGGTTGAGCGTCGTCATCGAGTCGATGGCGGAGGCGAAGACTTCGCCGGTGGACTTGTGGCGGTTGTTGAGCAGCCCCACGCCCACGGGCTTCGTGAGGGTGATGGGCAGGCCCGCGACGGCGGCGTCGTTGCGCAGCAGCCTGTCCGGGTGGGCGGTGCCGGTGACGGCCATGCCGTAGGTGGGTTCGGGACCGTCGATCGAGTGTCCGCCGATGACAGGGACGCCCGCGTCGCCCGCAACGGCCAATCCGCCGCGCAGGACCTCGGTCATGAGCTCCATCGGGAGGGCCTCGCGCGGCCAGGCGATGAGGTTGATCGCGACGACGGGTGTGCCGCCCATCGCGTAGATGTCGGAGAGCGCGTTCGCGGCGGCGATGCGTCCCCAGTCGTAGGCGTCGTCGACGACTGGGGTGAAGAAGTCCGCGGTCGAGAGGACCGCGAGCCCGTCCTGGATGCGGACCGCCGCGGCGTCATCGCCGTCGTCCAGGCCCACGAGGACCTGCTCGAAGTCCTGACCGGCCAGCGCGGAGACGGCGGTCTCCAGCTCGCCCGGCGGGATCTTGCACGCGCAGCCGCCGCCTGCGGCCATGGTCGTGAGGCGGACTGCGGGAGCCGAGAGGGTGGGAAGAGGGGTGCCGGAAGCCGGTGCGGCGTCGCCATCGATGCTCATGCCGGGGAGTCTACGGGTGATCCGGGCTGACCGGTGGCGGGGGCAAGACCCGTGAGATCACGTATTCACCCCGGCCCCCGCCGATTCATACGCTGAACAGACCACCGGTGCGGGACCGGCCCGCACCTCCATGCGAAGGAGCATGCCATGTCCGCACGTCTGAGCCGTCTGACCGTCAAGGCCGCCGTCACCGCGGCGATCGTCGGAGGCCTCACCCTGGGAACCTCGAGCCTCGCGATGGCGCGCGAGATCATCATCATCGACGACGGACACCAGTGCGTGCCGGTCTGCAAGGTCGCCGACGGCCATTACACGGACTGGTTCAACTGCTGAGCCCGGTCGTCTGCTGAGCCTGGCGCTCCGGCGCCCTGACGAATCCGTCGGGGCGCCGTGTCATGCACGGGCCCGGCGCCCTGCCGCGCGTGAGTCCGGACAGGTTCGGAGGCCGACGGTTCTGTGTCCGGAGTGCCTGGTAGTTTCACGGATGGAGGCGTCCGCGTCCTGGTGGTCGCCCCGGTCTTCAAAACCGGTGAAGCCCAGCATCTGGGCTTGGCGGGTTCGATTCCCGTCCGCCTCCGCCAATCGTGCCGATGGAGGAGCGCCCGTGGACCACCGCAGCGACGACAGCCCCGCCGACTCCTCCGATCCGCGCCGTCGGATCCCCCGCACGGACGCGCTGCTGGCCCACCCGCGGGTCACCGCCGCCGTCGCGTCGCTGGGTCGCTCCGTCGTGCTGGGACTCATCCGGGCCGCCCAGGACCGCGCCCGCACCGGTGCCATCGCGCCCGAGGCCGTGGAGACGGAGCTGCTGGACTCCCTCGAATCGTCGCGGGCCTCGTCGCTCACCCCGGTGCTCAACGCGACCGGAGTCCTCGTCCACACGAACCTGGGCCGGGCGCCTCTGTCCCAGGCCGCGCAGCGTGCGCTTGAGGAGGCGTCCGGGTACACGGACCTCGAGTTCGACCTGGTCTCCGGTGCGCGCTCCCGCCGGGGTGCGGCAGCCCGTGCCGCGCTGCTGGCCGCCTGCCCGGCCGCGGAGGACGCGCTGGTCGTCAACAACGGCGCGGCCGCCCTGGTGCTGGCGACGACCGCGCTCGCCCGGGACCTGGGGGTCGCGATCAGCCGGGGCGAGTTCGTGGAGATCGGCGCGGGCTTCCGCCTATCCGACCTCATCGAGTCAACGGGCACGCGACTGGTCGAGGTGGGGACGACGAACCGCACGCACCTCGAGGACTACGAGCGGGTGCTGGGCGATGTCGCGGCGGTCCTGTCCGTCCACCGCTCGAACTTCCGGATCGAGGGCTTCACCGCGGACGCGGACCTGCGCGCGCTCGCGACCCTGTGCCACGACCGGGGAGTCCCCCTCATCGTCGACCTGGGCAGCGGAC
>DWZY01000354.1 GCA_019117325.1 Candidatus Brevibacterium intestinigallinarum | reverse complement strand
GCGTGGCCCGGCCGCCGTGGCGGATCAGGCGTGGGGGAGGGGCTGCTCGCGGCTGCAGTCGGACGTCTCGAGCTGGAAGGTGGTGTGCTCGATGCGCTCCTCGAAGTGATCCCGCACGCAGGCCCGCAGCTCCGCGAGGACCTCGTCCGCGTGGCTGTCCGTGAAGCAGCCGGGCTCGACCTCCACGTGGGCGGTGAGGACCGGCAGTCCGGTGCCGATCTTCGACACGTGCAGATCGTGGATTCCCCGGACGTGCGGGTTCTCCAGCAGATGCTGCTCGAGGTCGTCCAGGTCCAACCATGCGGGCACGGCCTCCATGAGGATCGTGACGGAGCTGCGCAGGATGAAGAAGGCGCGCGGCACGATGAGCGCGGCGATGGCGAGACCGGCGACCGTGTCGATCTGCTGCCATCCCGTCGTGGCGAGCACGATCGCGCTCACGATGACCGCGACGGATCCCAGGGCGTCATTGAGTACTTCGAGGAAGGCCGCGCGCAGGTTGAGGTTCGCGTGGCGGTCGCCCATGAGGACCGCCAGTGAGAGGACGTTGCCGGCCAGGCCGATGATGCCGAAGATCAGCAGGCTGTCAGCCGGGATCTCCGGCGGATCCAGCAGTCGCTGCCATGCGATGGCCAGCGCGTAGATGCCCACGGCCAGGAGGACGAGCGCCTGGAGCGCGGCGGACAGGACCTCCGCCCGGCGCATGCCCCACGTGTGGGTGGCCGTCGTGGGGCGGAGCATGAGCGAGGCCGCGATGAGCGCCATGAGGAGCCCGCCGGCATCCGTGAGCATGTGTGCCGTGTCGACGAGGAGGGCCAGCGAGCCGGTGAGGACCGCACCCACTGCCTGTGCGAGCAGGATCGCTGTCGTGATGCCGAAGGCGATCGCCAAGCGTGTGCGGCTGCTGGTCGATGCGCCGTGATCATGATCGTGTGCCACGCGGCACCTCCCTTCACATCTACATATTAGCATTTATGCATATGTTGGGAAGGGGTGCCCTCACTGGTGTGCAGGAGAATGCGATCCGGGCGGCCGGGGCTGACAGTCCCGGCCGCCCGGATCGCAGACAGCGCGAGTGCCGCGGCTCAGTGCCCCTTCGACCCCAGCGGGGTCAGGCTGATGACGCCCAGCACCAGTGATCCGATGAGGAAGCCCAGAATCATCGAGCACAGGGTGTTGACGAGCCAGGCCAGCAGACCGCCCACGACGGCGATGCCGGTGAGCGGGGCCTCGAGCGCGTGGACCAGATCGTAGGGGAGGGTGACCGACAGGTCCGCGAGTCCCACCAGCAGGATGTGTCCGCCCACCCACAGCATCGCGAAGGTGCCGATGAAGGCCAGCCCGTCCAGGACGCGCGGCATCGCGGCGACGAGGCCGTGTCCCAGCTTCTGCGAGCCGGGGCTGTCCCGCTTCGTCAGGGCCAGGCCCACGTCGTCCATCTTCACGATGAGGGCGACCGCGCCGTAGACCAGCGCGGTGATGCCGATCGCCACGACGATGAGGATCATCGCCCGGGCGAAGAGCGACTCGGCGGCGACCTCGTTGAGCGAGATGACCATGATCTCGCAGCTGAGGATGAAGTCGGTGGTGATCGCCCCGCGCACCACGGAGTCCTCCGCCTCCTTGCCCTTGAGCTGGGTGGGCTCCTCCGTGCGCTCGGCGTGCTGCCCGCGCAACTTCTCCCACACCTTGTGCGCGCCCTCGTAGGACAGGTAGGCGCCGCCCAGCATGAGGAGCGGGGTGAGCGCCTGCGGCAGGAACGTGCTGAGCACCAGCAGCGCGGGCAGGATGATGAGGAGCTTGTTGATGAGCGAGCCGCGGGCGATCCGCCAGATCATCGGCAGCTCGCGCGCGGGCTTCACGCCCGTCACGTACTGCGGGGTCACGGCCGCGTCGTCGATGATGACGCCCGCGGCCTTCGCCCCGGCCCTCGCGGACCCGGCCGCGATGTCGTCGACGCTGGCGGCGGCGATGCGGGCCATCGCCGCGACATCGTCCAGGAGGGCGACCAGGCCGCCGCTCATGCGCGCGCCTGCTGTCCGGTGGTGCTCATGATCCGCATGGAGACAAGAGTAGAGGCGCGCGCCCCGCGACGCCGCTCAGGACGCTGTGAAACCGGACAGAGTGGCGATCGGCTGACGCTCAGCCCGACCGACGGGCCGGTGAGGTCTCCGATCGGATGACGAAGTCCACGTCGAGCGTGAGCACCTGCTTGCCGTGCTGATTCACCAGCTGCCCCGAGGACACGCCCATCGCCCGACCGTTCACCGGCGGATCGATCCGCTCGACCCGCATCGTCCCGGTGAGAGTGTCGCCCGGCCGCACCGGCCGCAGGAAGCGGACCGCGCGCAGCTGGCGGCCGGCCACGATGTCGTACCCCGTGAGCACGCGGGTCACGCTCAGGCGCTGGTAGACCGCGAGCGTGTGGATGCCGCTGGCGATGAGACCGCCGAAGTCGGAGTCCCGCGCCGCGTCCTCATCGACGTGGAAGTACTGCGGGTCCCAGTCCTGACCGAAGGCCAGGACCTCCTCCTGGGTCACAGTGTGCGAGCCCAGCTGGACCTCGGCGCCCACAGGGATCTGCTCTGCTGGCAGGCGGTCTGCGGGAACGGCGGACTGCGGCTGATCGGGTGCGGTCATCCTCGACTCCTCCGACGGCGGGCCCCGAACTGCGGGGCCGGGCCGGCCGCGTCACCCGGGGCGGGTCATGAAAAAGGACTTCCCACGCACCCGCCAGAGCTCACTTACCCTTGCTGCCTTTCGGCCCTGGGGGAGTTCGCAAGATGACGCCGCGTGGGAAGCCGGGAGTCAGTCTAGTCCAGCCCCCGCGCTCAGGGCCAACCGGGCGGCGCCGGAGTGCCAGTGCTTGAATGTCAGCATGACTTCTGCTTCCCAGCCCGCCGCCGCTGCGGCTTCCCCCGCCTCC
>DWZY01000353.1 GCA_019117325.1 Candidatus Brevibacterium intestinigallinarum | reverse complement strand
CACCCACCGCGGGCGAGGAGGAGAAGTCCGTCGCGGCCGGGATCATCAGGTCCCCATCGCGGGCGGCGGCGACGATGGCGGTCGCCAGCGGGTGCTCGCTGTCCGCCTCGGCGGCCGCGGCCAGGGCCACGAGACGGTCGTCCGAGTACCCGGCCACGGCCACGGCGGCGGTGACGGTGGGGGCACCCACCGTGAGCGTGCCGGTCTTGTCGAAGAGGACGGAGTCGACGCGGCGCATCGATTCGAGGGCCAGGCGGTCCTTGATGAGGACGCCGGCGCGGGCGGCGCGCTCCGTGGCGATCGAGACGACCAGCGGGATCGCCAGTCCCAGCGCATGGGGACACGCGATGACGAGGACGGTGACCGCGCGGACGACGGCGTCGTCCGGATGACCCACGACCGACCAGACGATCGCCGTGATGATCGCGGCGGTGAGCGCGAACCAGAAGAGCAGGCCCGCGGCCGTGTCCGCGATGCGCTGGGCGCGGGACGAGGAGTTCTGCGCGTCCGTCACGAGCTTCTCGATGCCCGCGAGAGCGGTGTCGTCGCCCGTCGCCGTGACCTCGACGCGCAGACCCGAGTCCGTCGCGATCGTGCCCGCGACGACCGCGTCGCCCACGGATCGGCGCACCGTGCGGGACTCACCCGTGATCATCGACTCGTCGAGGGAGGCGGTGCCGTCGACCACACGGCCGTCCGCCGGCACCGAGGCCCCGGGCCGCACGACGACGACGTCGCCCACCTGCAGCGCGGAGGGCGCGACGCGGATGGTGGTGTCGCCGTCGACCTTCTCCGCCTCGTCCGGCAGGAGTCCTGCGAGCGAGTCGAGCGCCGAGGTCGTCTGCGCGAGCGACCGCATCTCGATCCAGTGCCCCACCAGCATGATGACGATGAGGAGTGCGAGCTCCCACCAGAAGTCCAGCTCGTGGCTGACGAGCCCCAGGCTGTACGCCCACGACGCGAGGAACGCGACCGTGATCGCGAGGCCGATGAGGAGCATCATGCCCGGCCGGCGCCCGCGGATCTCGTCCACCGCGCCGGTCAGGAACGGGCGGCCGCCCCACACGTACATGACGGTGCCCAGGACGGGCGAGATCCAGGTCGTCCACCCGGACCGGGGCAACGGGTAGCCCACGAGGCTCGCGAACATCGCGTCGAACGCGACGACGGGGAGCGCGAACACCAGCATGATCCAGAAGAGCCGGCGGAACTGCGCGACGTGGTCACCATGGCCGCCGTGACCGGCGTGGCCGGTGTGACCTCCGTGAGCGCCGTGATCGCCGTGGGACGGTTGAGCCCCGTGGCCCTCGTGGCGCGCGGCGTTCGCCTGCGCCTGCGCCTGCTCATCGTGCGGATGGTGCTGGTGAGTCATCGTCCACTCCTTTCGCTCTCACCCGAACCATATACCCCCCAGGGGTATAAAGACAGTCCGGTGGAGGGCTTCCTGCATCACACTCAGACGTTCGGGACCTCGCGCTGGACCCCTGTCCCGCGGTGACGGTGCGCACGACGATGGGGACCGGGCGATCGTCGACCGGCGGGCGGATCCAGTGGGGCGGTGAGTACGTGGAGGTGGACCGACCGTCGCACCTCGCGATGACCCTGACGGATCAGCCGGACGCCTACGCCGGCCTGCCCGTCCTCTTCGACCTCGAGGAGACCGCGGACGGGACCCGACTCACCATCAGCCAGGACCGCTCGGACTTCAGCGACGAGCAGGTCGAGGCGACGATCGAGGGCTACCACTCGTTCATCGACTAGATCGAGACGCTCCTCGCCGACGGCCCCGCCAAGCCGACGCCACCGGAAAGCCCGTCCCACGCTCAGTGCGGAACGCCACGGCACCCGCCCGGCCTTCGCGAGGACGAGGAGTGCCAGCGGGGCGACGAGGATGGTCGAGAGATTGATCGCCACGAAGGTCAGAGGTGTCAGCGAGGCATCATCGGGATCCTTGCCGAGCAGGCCGAACTCGACGAGGGCGGCGATGCCGCCCATTATCAGCTGGAGCCCGTAGATCGCTGCGATGACGACGATCGTCAAGACCACAGGGACCCACCACCGCAGCGACAGGTGGGCGCCGAAAGGACGTGTTCCGACGACTGCCGGGGAGGCATTCGAGGGTCCGTTGAGGGGCGGTTCAGGTGCGGTGGTCATGGTGGTCCTCCGGAGAGTGGTGTGCGTCGGACGAGACGGAGTCGTCCGGGGTGATGGCTCCTACTTGACGGGGGTGTTCACCACCATCGTGCGCGCGCTCGATACACGACTCGCCGCCTCCATCGAACGTGACCAGAACATCCGTGCCGACCTCGCCGAGCTCCTCGCCCACCGCACCGGACCAGACGTGCCCGTCGGCTTCGAGTCCATTGCCGACGGCCTCACGGGAGCGGACAGGGCGGTCATATCGATCAGTGCACTGCTCTATGACGAACAGGGCATGCAGGACCTGCACGAGATCGCCGAACACCACCAGGACACGGACATCGCTTTCAACGGACTGCCGGCCGATGCCGGCGACGAGGCCATCCACGAAGTCGCCCTGCGGCTGGCGACGGTGCTTCGCAGGATTCACGAGAACTATCCCGACACACGGATCCCGCCCCAGCCGACGACAGCGCGCGAACGCGAGGCGATCCACGCCCTCTACCAGTCGCTGCCCGATCTCTACAACCCGGCACAGCTCAGAGTCCTCGCGCAGGCCTACCATCTCGCCCAGGACGACGGACCTTCGGACGAAGCGGACGTCCGATCCGGTACCCGTTCCGACCAGGTTCTTCCCTCCCCGATCAGCGACGCTCGTAGAACGAAGAAGAGGCCCGGACCTGCAGAAACCTGCAGGTCCGGGCCTCCCATCAGCCCATTCGGGCCTTGCACGAGCTCTGGGGTCTCAGAAGTCCCAGTCCTCGTCTTCCGTCGACTCGGCCTTGCCGATGACGTAGGACGAGCCGGAGCCGGAGAAGAAGTCGTGGTTCTCATCCGCGTTGGGCGACAGCGCTGCCAGGATCGCCGGGTTCACGTCCGTGACGTCCTTGGGGAACATGGGCTCGTAGCCCAGGTTCATGAGCGCCTTGTTCGCGTTGTAGTGCAGGAACTTCTTCGCGTCCTCGGCCAGTCCGACCTCGTCGTACAGGTCGTGCGTGTACTGGACCTCGTTCTCGTACAGATCGAAGAGCAGGCTGAACGTGAAGTCCTTGAGCTCGTCCTTCAGCGCCTGGTCCGCACCGTCCAGCGCCCGCTGGTACTTGTAGCCGATGTAGTACCCGTGCACCGACTCATCGCGGATGATGAGGCGGATGAGGTCGGCCGTGTTCGTGAGCCGGGCGCGGGACGACCAGTGCATCGGCAGGTAGAAGCCCGAGTAGAAGAGGAACGACTCGAGGATCACCGAGGCGATCTTCCGACGGTGCGGATCGTCGCCCTCGTAGTGGGAGACAATGACCTGCGCCTTCTTCTGCAGGTGCGGGTTCTCCTTCGACCAGCGGAACGCCTCGTCGATCTCCTTCGTGCTCGCCAGGGTGGAGAAGATCGACGAGTACGACTTCGCGTGCACGGACTCCATGAACGCGATGTTCGTGTAGACCGCTTCCTCGTGCTGGGTCAGCGCATCCGGGATGAGCGAGACCGCGCCCACCGTTCCCTGGATCGTGTCCAGCAGGGTGAGCCCCGTGAAGACGCGCATCGTCAGGAGCTTCTCGGGCTCCGTCAGCGACGACCACGACTGGACGTCGTTGCTCAGCGGGACCTTTTCCGGCAGCCAGAAGTTGGCTGTCAGCCGGTCCCAGACCTCACCGTCGACCTCGTCCTCGACGCGGTTCCAGTTGATCGGGTCGATGGGCGAGACCTCTGTCCTGGTCTCAGTCATGTGTTCTCCTCGAAGTGAGTGCGCGAGCGGCGGGTCAGAGCATGCACGAGACGCAGCCCTCGACCTCGGTCCCCTCGAGCGCCAGCTGGCGCAGGCGGATGTAGTAGATCGTCTTGATCCCCTTCCGCCACGCGTAGATCTGTGCCTTGTTGATGTCGCGCGTCGTCGCCGTGTCCATGAAGAACAGCGTGAGCGACAGGCCCTGGTCGACGTGCTGCGTCGCCTCGGCGTACGTGTCGATGATCTTCTCGTAGCCGATCTCGTACGCGTCCTGGTAGTACTCCAGGTTGTCGTTCGACATGAAGGGAGCCGGGTAGTACACGCGGCCCAGCTTGCCCTCCTTGCGGATCTCGATCTTCGAGGCGACCGGGTGGATCGACGAGGTCGAGTTGTTGATGTAGGAGATCGACCCGGTGGGCGGAACGGCCTGGAGGTTCTGGTTGTAGATGCCGTGCTCCGCCACGTCGGCCTTCAGCTGCCGCCAGTCGTCCTGCGTGGGGATCGCGACGCCCATGTCCTCGAACATCTGCGCGATGCGCTCCGTGCGCGGCGCCCACTCCTGCTCCGTGTACTTGTCGAAGTACTCGCCGGTCGCGTACTTCGAGCGCTCGAAGCCGGCGAACGTGCGCCCGCGCTCCTTCGCGATCTCCATCGACGCCCGCACCGCATGGTAGGTGACGGTGTAGAAGTACATGTTCGTGAAATCCAGGCCCTCGTCGGAGCCGTAGTGGATCCGCTCGCGGGCGAGGAAGCCGTGGAGGTTCATCTGGCCCAGGCCGATCGCGTGGCTCATGTCGTTGCCGCGCGCGATCGACGGCACGGACTGGATGTCCGAGGTGTCGGACACAGCGGTCAGGCCGCGGATCGCCGTCTCGATGGTGCGGCCGAAGTCGTCCGAGTCCATCGTGAGCGCGATGTTGAGCGAGCCCAGGTTGCAGGAGATGTCCTTGCCGATCGCTTCGTATCCCAGATCCGCGTCGTAGGCGCTGGGCTCCGACACCTGCAGGATCTCCGAGCACAGGTTCGACATCGTGATCCGACCGTCGATCGGATTCGCCCGGTTCACCGTGTCCTCGAACATGATGTACGGGTAGCCGGACTCGAACTGGATCTCGGCGA